>NZ_BAAAMR010000072.1:0-53363 GCF_039529375.1 Actinomadura napierensis | reverse complement strand
CCCGCCCCGGGGCGACTGCTCTTACTTTATCAGATCCGCTCGGAGTGTCAATTTCCGGGCTTTTCCGATTGCCTTTCTGGTCCGCTTGCGCGTCCCTTCCGGGCGGTGAAGCCATTTCATCAGATCCGGCTCGTTTTGCAAAATCGGGCCTTCTCCGACCCCACCATGGCACGGCTGACACGGCGAAGCCGCGTCGGCTGCTGAGTGGTGGTTTCCCCTCCGGGCCGGCCGCCTGTCGGCGTCCTGCTCCCCGTGGGGCGAAGTGAACAGTATGCCCACCGTCCGCCGACGTCAAACCGGCTCGCGACAACCGGGTGGGACGGTTCGGACGTCTCCGGCATCGGCCTTCCCCGTCAGGCCGCTGTGACCTTGGCGTTTGTCCCGGAACGTCCGCCCCGAAAGGGGCATTCCACGCGTTCCATCCGGTCGAAAAGATTTCTTTGCGGTGGCGCGCAGGAGGGATGGCGCCCGCCTCGGCCGGAAGGGGGCGGGGGCACTCGTCAGGTGATGTCCTTCGACTCGTGCAGGTTCAGGTCCATCACGATCGCCGTCATCACCGCCATGGTGCGCAGCGGCTCGCGGACGGGACCGAAGATCTCGATGGAGTACTTGTCCGCCGTGGTCAGCAGGTGGGTGGCGAGCCCGGCCCACTTCTTGCGCACGTGCGCCACCTTGCCGCCGTCGGCGTCCATCACCTCGAAGTTGTTGCGCGGCAGGTCCACCGCGACCGTGCCGAGCCGGCCGCCCTTGGCGTCCCTGAGGACGTACCGGCGGCCGACGCGCTCGGTGACGAACGAGCCGACAAGGACGCCCTCGGAGTCGGAGACCTCCGTCAGCTCCCGTCCCCGCCGCTTGTCGACCACGAACAGCGGGTCGCCGCCGGGCGTGGTCAGCAGCACGACGTGGGCGTCGAGGTCGGACTTGCCCGGGAACAGCTTTCGCAGCGTCTCCGCGCGGTTCTTCTCTCCGGTCTCCCCCGCGACGGCCAGGACGGTGCCCTCGCCGTCGAGGACCCGGTATCGCGACTTGGCGAACGGACCCCTGCGGGGCTGTTCCACCCTGAGCACCGGGGAGCTGAACACTTCGCTCACGCGTTCTCCTGCCTCATCGGCCGCGCACGCGGGCCGCCCTTCACGTCCGTCGCACAGCGCGGGTGCCGCGCCGTCCAAGCGGCGATCCTGCCAAGCCCGGCTCCGCAGCGGAAGGTCTTTCGCCGTCCCGCTTCGGCGCGCGAGCCCGCGAGGCCGGCACCGGCAGCCGCCTGACCTGGACGGCCACTGGACGATGTAGCGCCGGGGCGATGCTCCTGTGCCCCGCGGTCGCCCCGGGGCCTCCCACAGGGTGTTCCGGCGTGCTCGCCGGCCAGGCGGGCTCGCCTTCGGCGGAGGCGCGGTCGTAGGTGCATCGCGCCACTGCCCATCACGACGTGGTCGGCGAGGCGCCAGGTACACGGGCCGAAGTCAGCGCCGCGTTGAAGAGCGGGACGCGGGTTGCCGATGGTGAGCGGTGCCATCTTGACGATGAGGCGATCGATCTCGGACTACAGAGAACCGCCAACGATCCAGATGCCCTTGCCGTCCTGCCACTGCAGCTCTCGCACCACATGACGGGGTCGTCCTGCACGACCTGGACGGCCGGGTCCGGGCTCTGCCGCAGCGTCCCGGAGAACACCGGGTGGCGCAGGTGCGGAAACGCGTCGGTTAGGGCAGCCGGCCCTCCACGACGATGTCCCGCGGTGATGCCGAGTGCCCGCCTCACAGGGCCCGGCAGGGTCTCGGGGAAGTCGGCGGCGAGGTACTCCGAATATTTCGTGTCCAGCGCGCCGAGACGTTCGCGCCGCCCACAGCATCCGCCGGTCCCCGGGCGTGCGAAAAGGGGCGGTTCCGCGAGGGAACCGCCCCTTTCGTCACCGGGTCGCCGGGCCGTCCGCGCGAGGACGCGCGGACGGCCGGGAACGACCGTACGGCTCAGGACCTGATCAGAAGTCCATGCCGCCCATGCCGCCGGACGGGTCGCCCGCCGGGGCCGGGTTCTTCTCGGGCTTCTCGGCGATGACGGCCTCGGTGGTCAGGAACAGCGCGGCGATCGACGAGGCGTTCTGCAGCGCGGACCGGGTCACCTTGGCCGGGTCGAGGATCCCGGAGTCGAACATGTTGACGTACTCGCCGGTCGCGGCGTTCAGGCCCTCACCCGGGGTCAGGTTGCGGACCTTCTCCACCACGACGCCGCCCTCGAGGCCGGCGTTCACGGCGATCTGCTTCAGCGGCTCCTCCAGAGCGCGCTTGACGATGTTGGCACCGGTGGCCTCGTCGCCCGCGAGCTCCAGCTTGTCGAACGCCTTGGTGCCGGCCTGCAGCAGCGCGACGCCACCGCCGGGGACGATGCCCTCCTCGACCGCGGCCTTGGCGTTGCGGACGGCGTCCTCGATGCGGTGCTTGCGCTCCTTGAGCTCGACCTCCGTCGCGGCGCCGGCCTTGATGACCGCCACACCGCCCGCGAGCTTGGCCAGGCGCTCCTGGAGCTTCTCGCGGTCGTAGTCGGAGTCGGTGTTGTCGATCTCGGTGCGGATCTGGTTGACCCGGCCCGCGATCTCGTTGGCGTCACCGGCGCCGTCCACGATGGTGGTCTCGTCCTTGGTGATGACGACCTTGCGGGCGCGGCCCAGCATGTCGGTCGTGGTGTTCTCGAGCTTGAGACCCACGTCCTCGCTGATGACCTGGCCGCCGGTCAGCGTGGCGATGTCGCCGAGCATGGCCTTGCGGCGGTCGCCGAAGCCCGGGGCCTTCACGGCCACGGACTTGAAGATGCCGCGGATCTTGTTGACGACCAGGGTCGCCAGGGCCTCGCCCTCGACGTCCTCCGCGATGATCAGCAGCGGCTTGCCGGACTGCATGACGCCCTCGAGGACGGGCAGCAGGTCCTTGTTGGCCGACGCCTTGCCCTGAACGATCAGGATGTACGGGTCCTCGAGGGTCGCCTCCATCCGCTCGGGGTCGGTCACGAAGTAGTGCGAGATGTAGCCCTTGTCGAAGCGCATGCCCTCGGTCAGCTCGAGCTCCAGACCGAAGGTCTGGCTCTCCTCGACCGTGATGACGCCTTCCTTGCCGACCTTGTCCATCGCCTCGGCGATCATCTCGCCGATCTGCGGGTCGCCCGCGGAGATGGACGCCGTGGAGGCGATCTGCTCCTTGGTCTCCACGTCCTTGGCGAGCTTGGACAGCTCCTCGCTCACCCGCTCGACCGCGGCCTCGATGCCGCGCTTCAGCGACATCGGGTTCGCGCCGGCCGCGACGTTGCGCAGACCCTCGCGCACCAGCGCCTGGGCGAGGACGGTCGCCGTCGTCGTGCCGTCACCGGCGACGTCGTCGGTCTTCTTCGCTACTTCCTTGACGAGCTCGGCGCCGATCTTCTCCCAGGCGTCCTCGAGCTCGATCTCCTTGGCGATCGATACGCCGTCGTTGGTGATCGTGGGGGCGCCCCACTTCTTCTCCAGCACGACGTTGCGCCCCTTGGGACCAAGGGTCACCTTCACGGCGTCGGCGAGCTGGTTCATGCCGCGCTCGAGGCCGCGACGGGCCTCCTCGTCGAACGCGATCATCTTTGCAGCCATAGGCTCCTAGTCCTCCCGGAACAAGGTGGCTTAAAGGATCGAGCCGACGCCCGCGACGGACGGCCCCCGCTCCGGCGGCTGCCATTCCGCCACCGGACTGGGGCCTCATCGCCCCGACCCAGACTGTGAAGCTGTCACTCTCCACAGTAGAGTGCCAACCGTTTTTTAGCACTCTACCCTGCCGAGTGCAAGCGTCGCGCATCCACGCCGCAGTCGTCCTCATCCACCTGCTCGGCGTCGCCCTGACCTGCGCCGGAGGGACGCGACTCGCCGCCGGACATGTGTCGAGGTGATCCGCCGTGTGCGACCGTGCGCCGGTATTCGCGGAACACGTGCCCGAGGGTGGGAGGTAGGGATGACGATCCGTTCCGCGCGTTCCGCGACCGGAGTAGGAGGAGCCCCCAGCGCTGCATCGATGCGCCGGTTCATGATGTCCTCATCGCCGTCAATACAGTGAGCATACGTGCTCTGCAACATGGCGATGGAGTGCCCAGCACGAGCAGCCGCGTTCGCCGCCGCTCAGCCACAGCGACAGGCACGCATGCCGCAGGTCGTACGGCCGTTCCGCCAGCGGCGTAGCGAACTGGGGCCGCCAGACCGTCTCGCAGTTGACGGGCGCCAGTCGATTCCCGCCCTCGCTGCAGCAGCCGACCGTCCTCAGCCGTCCCATGTGCGCCCGCAGGATGGCGACCAGTTCAGGACTGGCCGGAACGGGACGCTTCACACCGTCCGCGCGAGCCTTGAGGCTGGTGATGACGCCGCTTGATGAACTCCGCCGCCCGTCGTCCTGCCGTCAAGGGGTGGCGGCGCTCAGTCCGCTGCGCGGCCCTGCGTCTGACCGCCCGGAGCGTGCAGCAAAGGCTTGCGAGGGACCCGAGCGTTCGTGCTTCTTATTTGGGATTTGGGCGGTAGGTCAGGAGGGTTACTCCTGAACGGTACGTCGTGGTGCCCGTCAGGGTCAGGTGCACCGGCGGCTCCAGGGAGTGGAACGGACGCGTGCCGTGGCCGAGGATGACGGGGTGGACCCAGAACCGGATCTCGTCCACGAGGCCTTGGGTGGCCAGGTGATGGGCCAGTTCACCGCAGCCGTAGGACACGAGGTTCCCCGTATGGCGCTGCCTCAGCTCGGAGATGGCCTCGGCGAGGGTGCCTTCGAGCAGGCTTGCGTTCCATTCCAACGGCCCCTGCAGGGTGCGGGAGATGACGAACTTCGGCATGCCGTTGACCCGGTCCGCGAACCCCCGGGTGTCCGTGATGGTCGGCCAGACGCTCGCCAGGCCCTCGTACGTCTTGCGGCCGAGGAGGAGGGCGTCGGCGGCGAAGAGCTGGTCGAAGCTGCCGGACTCCTCGTGTTCGCCCGCCGGCGTGAACCACTCGTCGATCCGGTCGATCACGCCATCGACCGTCATCTGGGTGGAAACGATCACCTTGCCCACAGGACCCTCCCTCAGGGTTGCCGTCCCGTGTTGAGACCGGTGGGAACGGGCGAACTCATCGGTGGTCCGCGGGTGGGGTCAGAGGGGGCGGACGGTGTCGGCCTGGGGGCCGCGGTCGCCGTGGGTGATCTCGAACTCGACGCGCTGGCCTTGTTCGAGGATGCGGTAACCGTCCATCTGGATCGCCGAGTGGTGGACGAAGACGTCACGGCCTCCGTCAACGGCGATGAAGCCGTACCCCTTGTCGGCGTTGAACCACTTGACCGTGCCCTGCGCCATTCCCCAGCCCGCCGTTCGACCATGCCCCGCCCCTGCCCTCGCGGGGACCGCGGATCATCCGCGTCTCCGCGGCGCAGCGCCGCGGGCGGGGTCGACTCGGCGTGATCGGAGTCGACCCTACCCGGCGGCTACGACGGTGCCCGGGGACGAAGGGCGGTTGGCCGGTGGCGGTCAGCCGCCGGCGACGGCGGGGATGATCGAGATCTGGACGCCCGCGGGCGTCGCGGTGTCCAGGCCGTCGGCGAACCGGACGTCCTCGTCGCCCACGTAGACGTTGACGAACCGGCGGATCTTGCCGGCGTCGTCCAGGATGCGCGCCGAGATGCCGGTGTAGCTGGCCTCCAGGTCGGCGACCACGTCGCGCAGGGTGCCGCCTTCGGCCTTCACTTCCGCCTCGCCGCCGGTGTAGGTCCGCAGGATCGTCGGGATGCGGACGGACACGCTGCTCATGTGCTGGCTCCTTCTCGTTCTCAGGCGAGGCCGGCGGCGCGGAACGCCTCCAGCGTCGGGGCGATGTTCGCGCTCGGCTTGGCGACGGGGGCGACGGCGTCCAGCGTCTTCAGGCCGTCACCGGAGTTGATGATCACGGTCTCGGCGGACGGGTCGAGGGCGCCGGACCCGACGAGCTTGCGCAGGCAGCCGACGGTGACGCCGCCGGCGGTCTCGCCGAAGATGCCCTCGGTGCGGGCGAGGAGGCGGATGCCCTCGACGACCTCGGCGTCGGTGACGTCCTCGACGGCGCCACCGGTGCGGCGCGTCACGTCGAGGACGTAGGGGCCGTCGGCGGGGTTGCCGATCGCCAGGGACTTGGCGATGGTGTCGGGCTTGACCGGCCGGACGACGTCGTGGCCCGCCTTGAACGCGGCGGAGACGGGGTCGCAGCCGGCGGCCTGCGCGCCGAACACGCGGTACGGCTTCTCCTCGACCAGGCCGAGCTTGATCAGCTCCTGGAACGCCTTGTCGATCTTGGTGAGCTGGGAGCCGGACGCGACCGGGACCACGATCTGGTCGGGCAGCCGCCAGCCGAGCTGCTCGGCGATCTCGTAGCCGAGCGTCTTGGAGCCCTCGGCGTAGTACGGGCGGACGTTGACGTTGACGAACGCCCAGTCCTCCTGCTCGCCCGCGATCTCGGACGCGAGCCGGTTCACGTCGTCGTAGTTGCCGTCGACGGTGACGAACGTCCCGCCGTACACGGCCGTCGTGACGATCTTCTGCGACTCGAGGTTGGACGGGACGAACACGGCGCTGCGGATCCCGGCGCGGGCCGCGGCGGCGGCGACCGCGTTGGCGAGGTTGCCGGTGGACGGGCAGGCCAGCACCTTGAAGCCCAGCTCGCGGGCGGCGGCGAGCGCGACCGCGACGACGCGGTCCTTGAACGAGTGGGTCGGGTTGCCGCTGTCGTCCTTCACCCACAGGCGCTGCAGGCCGAGGCTCTCGGCGAGGTTGTCGGCGCGGACGAGCCGGGTCAGGCCGGGCTCGGTGTTGGGGGTGTCGGCGACGGTCGACGGGACGGGCAGCAGCCCGCGGTAGCGCCAGATGTTGCGGGGGCCGGACTCGATGTCCGCGCGAGTGATCCCGCCGAAGTCGTAGGCGATCTCCAGCGGGCCGAAACATTCTTCGCACGCGTAGAACGGGCCGAGGTCGCGCTTCGAGCCGCATTCGCGGCAGACGAGGGCGGTAGCGGGTCCGAGGTCTGTGGCAGACGTGAGTGCCATGAGGGCGAGGCCTTTCTCCCCATCTTTCCTGCGCCACCTTGGTCGCAGGCCGGAGTTGGCACCATCTCCCGGCCGGCCTCGCAGGATCGCGAGCGCGCGTCAGCCGGGTGGTTGCCGGGGCTTCGCAGGGCCGGTCCCTCCACCCCTCTGGATGAGCGGTATTCAGTTGTCAGGGGGCTGAGCTGGAAGACCGGCCCGTCGGCCACTGCGCTTCCTGCACCCCTCTGGATGAGCGGTATTCAGTTGTGGTCGAGCCGTTTGAGCTCGTATGCGAACTTTACATGACGTGACCGGATGGCAGACAGGCGGGTCCGGCCAGTGAGACGTTACCCCGAGGTGGTCTTGATCACGCCGGCTCGCCCGCGGCGTCGGCGGCGTCCGTGGCGGGGGCGCGGCCGGGCGTGCGCTGGGTGGGGTCGAGGAAGACGTGCCGGACGATCGGGACGCGCTCCTTGAGCCGCCGGTCGATCTCGCCGGCGACGTCCTCGGCCTGGTCGGCGCTGATGTCGTCGGAGAAGTTGACGCGGGCGGCGACGAGCAGCTCGTCCGGGCCGAAGTGCATGGTGAGCAGCTCGTCGATGCCGGTCACGCCGGGCGCGGCGGCGATCTCGGCGCGGATCTCGCGCAGCGCGGCGGGGTCGGCGGCGCGGCCGATGATGAGGCCCATGCTGTCGCGGCCGAGCACGAACGCGACGACGACGAGCAGCAGGCCGATCAGGACGGAGGCGAGGCCGTCCCAGAACTGCGACCCGGTGAGCTGCCGCAGGACGAGCCCGGCGGCGGCGAACGCGAGGCCGATCATGGCGGCGGTGTCCTCGAACAGGGCGGCCTTGAAGGTGACGTCGGGTGACCGGCGGACGTGGTCGACGATGTCGCGGCCGTTCTCGCGGGTCTCGCGGCGCGCCTGCGTGTACGCGCGGACCCAGGACGTCCCCTCCAGCAGCGCGCCGAGGCCGAGGACGCCGTAGGCGATCCAGACGTCGCCCTCGGAGCCGCCGTGCCCGGTCATCGCGAGGACGCCCTCGAAGATGGAGAAGCCGCCGCCGGCGACGAAGATGCCGAACGCGGCGAGCAGCGACCAGAAGTAGCGTTCGTTTCCGTAGCCGAACGGGTGGCTGCGGTCGGGCGGGCGGGCGCTGCGGCGCAGCGAGGTCAGCAGGAAGCCCTGGTTGAGGGTGTCGGCGACGGAGTGCGCGCCCTCGGCCAGCATCGCGCTGGATCCGGCCAGCGTTCCGGCGATCAGTTTGGCGATGGCGAGGATCAGGTTCGCCGCCCCGGCGACGAGGACGGTCTTGGTCGTCTCGGACCGGCTCATTCCGCCCGGGTACCCGGAGCAGATCACCGTAATCACAACGGGATCGGTACAGATGCCTACCTTTCACGCGGCGCCGAAGTCATCCCCCTCGCCACTTTGAAGCACCCCCGTCACAACTGAGACCCTGCCGGTATGAGCCAAGTGGTGGTGGCCTCGAACCGCGGCCCGGTGTCGTTCTCGCTGTCCGACGACGGCGGGCTGACCATGCGGCGGGGCGGCGGCGGCCTGGTGTCGGGCCTGGCGGGCGTCGCGTCCAAGCAGGACGTGCTGTGGGTGTGCTCGAGCCTCGGCGAGGCCGACCGGACGGCGGCGCGTCGTGCACCGGACGGGCGAATCGACCTCGCGGGACACGACACCGGCGGCGCGGCCGTCCGGATGCTCGACATCCCTGCGGCGACGTTCCACCGCGCGTACAACGCGGTCGCCAACTCGACGCTGTGGTTCGTCCACCACCTGCTGTACGACACCCCGCGCAGCCCGCATTTCGACGCGCGCGCGCGGCGGGACTGGCAGTCCTACGAGGCGTACAACGCGGCGTTCGCCGACGCCCTTGCGCGGGACGCGGCGCAGGGCGCGAAGGCAGCGATCCAGGACTACCACCTGTCGCTGGCACCGCGGATGCTCCGCGAACGGCGCCCAGATCTGAAGATCGTGCACTTCTCGCACACGCCCTGGGCGCCGCCCGAATACTTCCGTCTCCTGCCGGACGACATCGGCGCGCAGATACTGCAGGGCATCCTCGGCGCGGACCACGCGGGCTTCCTCACCGAGCGGTGGGCTTCGGCCTTCCTCGACTGCTGCGAGGTGGTGCTCGGCGCACGCGTCGACCGCGCCGCCCGTACCGTCACATGCGCGGGGCATACGACGCGTGTAGGCGTGCACGGTCTCGGTGTGGACGGGACGGAGCTGCGTCAGCGGGCCGCCCAGCAGGACGTGGCGGAGCGAGCGCGCGCGCTGCGCGAGCAGGTCGGCGACCGGCAGCTCATCGTCCGCATCGACCGGACCGAATTGTCCAAGAACATCGTGCGCGGGCTGGCCGCCTACCGGGAGATGCTCGTCAACCATCCGGAGTGGCGCGGACGGGTGGTGCACCTGGCGTTCGCCTATCCGTCGCGCTACGACCTGCCCGAGTACCGGGAGTACACGGCGGCCGTGCAGCGGATGGCCAAGCAGATAACCGAGGAGTTCGGCACCGCGACGTGGGAGCCGCTCATCCTCCAGGTGAACGACGACTATCCGCGGTCGCTCGCCGCCTACGGGCTGGCCGACGTGCTGCTGGTGAATCCGATCCGCGACGGGATGAACCTCGTCGCGAAGGAGGGGCCCGTCCTGTCGGAGCGGGGCTGCGCACTGGTGCTGTCCCGCGAGGCAGGCGCCGCGGCGGAACTGTCAGAGGACGCCCTTATGGTGAACCCGTTCGACGTGTCCCAGACCGCGGAGACGCTGCACCAGGCACTGCTGATGCCGCGCGACCAGCGGGCCGAGCGCTGCGCCCGGCTCGCGTCCGCCGCGACCGCCCTCCCGCCGGGGCGCTGGTTCGCCGACCAGCTCGCCGCCCTCGACTGACCCTCCGCTCGGCTGCTCCGGACCGCTCGGCTGCTCCGGGTCGCTCGGCTGCTCCGGGTCGCTCGGCTAGTCCGGCCGCCCTTGCGGTGCGGTGGCCGGGACGGCGGCCGGGGCGAGGCGGCAGTCGACGGGGCTCGGCTCGTGCCGGCGCTGCCAGCGCTCGCGCAGGTCGGCCTTGCGGTGCGCCATGCGGCGGTGCGCGGCCGTCCGCGCGAAGCGGGCGAGCCGGGCGGTGGTCGGCTTGGGCAGCCCGCTGGGCTCGTAGCCGTACTCGGCGAGCCGGTCGCCGAACGCGGCCTCGGCGAGGCTGATCTCCCAGGCGTCCAGCCGCTGCGCCCAGGATCCGACGCGGGTGGAGGTGACGGCGTCGCGGGTCAGGCCGTGCCACTTCTTCTGCAGCGGGACGGTCTGCTGCGCGAGGGCCTGCGGGGCCGTCATGGACGGGTGGTAGTCCTCGCCGAGGAACTCGCAGAGCCGGGGCAGCTCGTCGGCGGGGTCGGCGACGAGCCGCTCGTACTGCAGTTCGTAGAAGGAGTCGGGGCCGAGGCGCAGGGCCAGCCGCCGGCCGGTGTCGATCGCCTCGCGCCACACCGAGATGGCGTGGTTGACGTCCTGGTCGTACCAGGGCATCTCCTTGAGGGAGGCGACGCAGTCCCGGCCGTCGCGGACGAGGTGGACGAACTGGGCGTCCGGGAACATCCGCAGCAGCGCGCCGGCGTGCCGGATGTAGCTCGGCCGCTTGTCGCCCCAGCGGGCCTTGCCATGCCTTCGGGCGTAGGCGCGGAAGACGACCGCGAGGGCGGAGCCGAGGGTGGGCGGCCCCGCGACGATCTCCTCGGTGATCTCGCGGGCGTCCAGGCCGAGGTCGCGGAACCGGGTGGCCGGCCGCGCGGTCAGCCAGTCGGCGAGCGCGCGCCTGTTCTCGCTGTCCGCGAGGTCACCGAACTGTGCCCGCGCCGTATAAGCGGGGAGCACGAACCGCGTCTCGGTGGGGATCGCGATGCGGGGATGCGCGTGCAGCATGAGCCGCAGCAGCGTCGTCCCTGAGCGCGGGCAGCCGAAGACGAAGATCGGTCGTTCGGACGGGGTGTCGAGGCCGGATGACATGCACCGCATGCTGGCGGAGCGGCCGCCGCCGGATCCGGCGACTGAACGCACGGTTGCCGCGCGATTACCGATGCTTGACGGGCGCCGGCCCGCACGGGTTCCGGCGGCGGGACGGCGGGAGGGTCAGGTGTAGGACTCTCCGAGCGTCTCCCGGAACTGCTTGCGGGCCTCGTGGATGCGCGACTTCACCGTGCCGAGCGGGAGCTTCAGCTGCTCGGCGATCTCCGCGTACTCCAGCTGCGAGACGTCCCGGAGCACGAGCGCCTGGATGAGGTCCGGCTTGCGGGCCTCCAGGTCCTCCATGGCGTCCAGGATGTCGACGCGGGAGCCGGCGATGACGCTGGTGCGGCGCGGGTCGGGACGCTGCTGCGGCAGCTCGCCGGCCTGCTCGACCGACCGGCGCTTCAGCGACCGGTAGGTGGAGCGGGCGGAGTTCGCCACCACGACGTGCAGCCACGTGCTGAACCGCGACCGGCCCTCGAACCGGTGGATGTTCCTCGCGACCTGCAGCAACGCGTCCTGGCACGCCTCCTCGGCGTCCTGCCGGCAGGGCAGGAACCGGGCGGTGTGCCGCAGTACGTCCGGTTCGATCTTGCGCAGCAGCTCGTTGAGGGCAGCCTGATCACCCTGGGCGGCCTTGACTGCCAGCTCTTCGGTCCGCTCATCGAATGCCATGCCGTGCCTCAATGCTCGTTCGCACACTCACCCCGTTTGTTGGGCATGATACGGGAGTGTCCTTCCCACCTACTGTCGGCCGTTACCGAATCGATCGCGTCCTTGGTTCCGGGGCGTTCGCCTCCGTGTGGCTGGGGCACGACGACGCGCTGGCCTCACAGGTCGCGATAAAAGTGCTGTCCGGAAGCCTCCTCGACGACCTCGACGTGCGCAACCGCTTCCTGGAGGAGGCGCGGATCCTGCGCCGCGCCGACTCGGAGCGGCTCGTGCGGGTGCACGACATCGGCGAGCTCCCCGACGGACGACCCTACTTCGTGATGTCCTACGCCGACCGCGGAACGCTCGCGGACCGGATGCGCGAACGGCCACTTCCGGTCAGCGAGGCCGTCGCGATGGCGGAGGAGATCGCCTACGGCGTCGAGGTGATCAACACGCTGGGCGTGATCCACCGCGACCTCAAGCCGTCGAACGTGCTCTTCCAGTCGACGCGGGACGGCGGCGAGAAGCTGCTGATCGCCGACCTCGGGCTGGCCAAGGCGCTGGCGCACGCGTCGGGGGCGTTCACGCTGCCGGTCGGCACCCCCGGGTACATGTCGCCCGAGCAGGCGCGGTTCGGCGGCGGGCTGGACGTGCGGGCCGACGTGTACGGGCTGGGCGCGCTGACCTATCACATGCTCACCGGGCGGGCCCCGGGCCCGGCGCCGGTGAAGTCGCCGCCGAGCGAGCTGCGCGAGGGGCTGTCGCCGGCGTTCGACCAGGTCGTGCTGCGGGCGCTGGAGACGGAGCGGGAGAAGCGGTGGCCGACCGCCGAGGCGTTCGCCGAGGCGCTGTCGACGCTGCGGCCGACGTCCGCCGGGAGCCCGGCCGCGTCGAGCGCACCGGCGCCCTCGAACGCACCGCCGCCGGCCGGGTACGCGCCGCCGGCGCCGCGGATCGAGCCTGACGAGACCCTCCAGGACTACTACCACGGCGGATCGCACCAGGACCGCCCGCCCGCGCCCGTCCAGGCGCCCGGGCCGGGGCAGACCATGGCCGCCGGGCCGGGCCAGCCTGTGCAGGGGCCGCCCGCGCAGGGGCCGCCCGCGCAGGCGAGCGCGCCGCCGGAGCTGCGGACCCGGCTCGACCAGACGCAGGACGCCGACGACGACCGCACTTCGCAGCTGCAACTCCCGGCGGGGCCGGGCCGGCCGGCGCCGGGCGGCGGCGAGCAGACGATCCTGGACGACCCGGGCGGCCGCAGCGACCCGCGCGGACACCAGGAGGCGCCCACCTCCCCCGACGACGACCGGACGCGGTCGTTCGGCCCCGCGTCCTACCCGTCCGCGCAGCCGCCTCCGCCCGTCCCGCCGAACCCGCAGACGGGCGGCGACAACAAGACGGCCGTGTTCCCGACGCAGCCACCGCCGCAGCAGCAGGGCGGCCCTCAGGGCGCTCCGATGGGGCCGGGGCCGGGCGGGCGGTTCGGCCCGCCGCCCACCGGCTTCCAGCCGCCCCCGGGCCCCGGCCAGAGCCAGGGCAAGGGCAAGGGCGGCGGTCTGTTCGGCAAGCTCAAGGGCTCCGGCGGCGGTGGCGCGGCCCGTCCGGGCGGGCCGTCCGGTCCGGGAGGGCCGAGCGGCCAGGGAGGCCAGGGAGGCGGCGGGTCGTCGCGCAAGTTCGTCACGCCGCTGATCATCACCGCGGTGGTCCTCGTGCTGGCGCTGGTCGTCGGGCTCGCCCTCGGCATGCTGTCGGGTGGCGGCGGCGACGGCAAGGACAAGGCCGGCAAGGCGCCGAAGGTCCCGAAGGACTTCGCGGCGGTCGCGGACGCGTCCGGCAAGATCAAGACCGCGGTGCCGAAGGCGTGGCCGATGCAGCAGGAGCAGACCTGGGTGCCGTCGACCGTGCACCTGAACGACGCGGGCCCGCGCCCGGTGCTGCGCGCGACGCCGAACAAGCTGCAGTTCCTCGGGAACGGGGCGGGACCGGGCGTGTTCATCGGCGTGACCACCGATGCCCAGGCCGGGCACCTGCCGCCGCCGACCGCGGCCGTGCACGCGCAGTGCACCAAGAGCCCGCCGGAGAACTACACCACGCCGGACGGCGCGCTGACCGGGACGATCATGCGGTTCACCGCCTGCAAGAGCGGGACGCCGACGGTGACCGAGGTCGGCCTCAAGGACAAGTCGGGCAAGTTCGGGCTGTGGATCCGCGTGAAGGAGACCGACAACCGCAACGCGACCAAGGACATCCTCGACAACCTGAAGGTCACCGGCCCCTGAGCCCGCCGTCCGGGTCGATTCCAGCGCCTCACGGCCGGTCGGCGGCCCGCTTCGCGAGGATGGCGGCGGTCGCCTCGTCCACCGGCAGGAACGCCTCCAGCTTCAGCTCGGCGATGGTGACGTCGGTGGCCGTGGCGAACGTCGTGATGGTCGTCATGAGCCGCAGGTCGCCGTCCGGTGACCGCAGGTGCAGCGGGACGGCGAAGCCGAGCGCGCCGGCCGGCTCCGTCCGCGGGCCGACGTACCCGGTCAGCTCCGCGTGGAGGGCGGCGAGCCGGTCGTCGGGGTTGCGCTGGACGGTGTCGCGCAGGGCGTCCAGGACGTGCCGCGCCCAGTCTGCGAAGTTGGCGACGCGCGGCGCGAGCCCGTCCGGATGCAGGGCGATCCGGTAGGCGTTGACGGGCGGCTGGAGCAGTTCCGGTGCCATGCCCTCGGTGAGGACGCCGAACGCGGCGTTCGCGGTGACCAGGTCGCCGTACCGGTCGATGACGATCGCCGGGTACGGCATGTGCGCGGCCAGGACGTGCTCGATCGCGGTGCGGACGGGGGCGAGCGCGGGGTCGTCCAGGGGCGTCCGCGGGTAGACGGGCGCGTAGCCGGCGACGGTGAGCAGCTCGTTGCGTTCCCGCAGCGGCAGTTCGAGCGACTCCGCCAGCCGGACGACCATCGCCCGTCCCGGCTCGGACCGCCCGCTCTCCAGGAAGCTGACGTGCCGCTGCGTCGTGCCGGCGCGCAGGGCGAGTTCGAGCTGGCTGAGGCGGCGATGGCGGCGGCGCTCGCGTAGCGCCTGAGGGAAGCTCACAGCAGCAGTTCTAGCCGCAGGACCGGCGTCCCTGCCATTCCCCGTAGGGAATTGCCGCTGCTCCGAGGGCCTCGCAGGATGGCGGCCCATGGACCGAATGAACCCTGTGAACAACGACGACGTCCGCATCGGCGTCCTCATCCCCATAGGAAAAGCCCAGTGGGGTGGGGCGGATCCACGCGACCTCATCGCTTTCGCCGCACGCGCCGAACGGCTCGGCTTCGACTCCCTGTGGGTGAACGACGGCATCACCGAGTCGCGTATCGAAGCGCTGTCGATGCTGGCCGCCGCCGCAGCGGTAACCGAGCGCGTCACGTTGGGGACGGCCGCGCTCATGGCGGTTCTCCGCCGTCCCGTGCAGGCTGCGCAGACGCTCGCGTCGCTCGACCTGCTCTCGCAAGGGCGCCTTACCGTGACGGTCGGGGCGGGCTTCCCGGGCCGCTTCGGCAAGCCGATGTACGCGGCGTCCCAGGTTCCGTGGGAGAGACGGTTCACCCGGCTGGACGAGACGGTGTCGCTCTGGCGGCAACTGTGGCGTGAGCCGGAGAACAAGTCGTTCCACGGCGAGTTGCTGCACTTCGACGATCTGCCCACCATGACGGCGCCGTTCCGCACGGACGGGCCGCCGATCTGGTTGGCCGGCATCACGCCCACCGCGCTGTCCCGCATCGGACGCATGTACGACGGGTGGCTCCCCTACCCGCCCGACCCCGCCGACTACAAGGCGGCCTTGTCCGGCGTCCACCGCGCTGCGGAGGAGCACGGGCGCGCTCAGGACGCCGTGACCCCGGCGCTCTTCACGTCCGTCCTGGTCGAGGACGACCCGGTCAAGGGGAACCGGACGCTGGAGCGGTTCGCCCTCGCCAACTACGGGCTGCCGCTGGACCAGTTGCGGCAGATCCAGGCCGTGGTCACCGGAGGCGCGGACGAGGTCGCGGCGCGGCTGTCGGAGTACACGGCCGCGGGCGCCCGGCACCTCGTCCTGCGGCTCGGCGCGACCGGCCTCGACGAGATCGGCGAGCAGCTCGGCCGGGTCGCCGATCTCCTTCCCCGGCTGCGCTGAGGGCCGCCCCGCCTCCTGGGTGTTGCATCGCGAGCGGTTCCGATATATCGTTAATGCATCGCAACCGATCACGACTGGCGTGATCGGGCCTAACGAAGGAGACAGCGATGCGTGAGCACACCATGAGAAGGCGCGGCCCCGGCGGACCCGGCGCACCAGGCGGACCCGAAGGGCGCGCGCGCCGCGGAGATCCGTTCGGCCCGTGGGGCCCCGGCGGTCCCGGTGGCCCGGGATTCGGTCCGGGCGGTCCCGGTTTCGGCCCCGGCCACCACGGACGCGGGCGAGGCCGGCGCACCCGGCGCGGAAACGTCCGCGCGGCACTGCTCGCCCTGCTCAACGAGCGGGCGATGCACGGCTACGAGATGATCCAGGAGCTGGACGAGCGCACCGGCGGCGTCTGGCGGCCGAGCCCCGGCTCGGTCTACCCCACCCTGCAGATGCTGGAGGACGAGGGCCTGGTCACCAGCCAGGAGGAGGGCGGCAAGCGGCTGTTCTCCCTCACCGACACCGGCCGCGAGCAGGCCGCGGCGCAGACCACCGCCCCCTGGGACGAGGTCACCGAGGCCGCGGGCGCGAACGCGCTGCGCGAACGCGAGGCGTTCGGCCAGCTCCTCGGCGCCATGAAACAGGTCATGGCCGTCGGCAGCGACGCCCAGAAGGCGCGCGCGCTGGACGTCATCAACGACGCCCGGCGCCGCCTCTACGGGATCCTCGCCGATGACCCCGAGGCCGAGTAGCCACCCTCGCGGGTCCGCGCCCGCGGGTCCTTCGACCCTGCGGCCGCACGCCCCCAGGCAGGCCATCGGCCGACGACGCCGTGGCCGTCCGGATCACCCGGACGGTCACGGCGTCCACGTGTCCGGGCGTCTTTCGGCCGCCTCGGCGTACCCGCTTACTTGCTGGGGAACGGCACCTGCTTGGCGAGCTGGTCGGCCATGTACAGCTGCTTCCAGACGTACAGGCCCATGTCCGCACGGGTCAGCCGCCGCGCGACCGGCACGTCCACCGTCGCGCGGACCAGGTACGACGCGCCCGGTGACAGGTACTTGTCCCCGCCGTCCCCAGGAATGAGGTCGCCGCCGGCGAGCTTCCGCACGACCCGGCTCTGCGTCGGCGGCGTGCACATGTCCTCCGGCACGCCGGCCTGCGGCATGCACCGTCCGCGCGCCGTCTTCGTGACGAGGTCGCGCCTCACGAAGATGTCGCCGGGGTAGTCCAGCAGCACCTTCTGGCCGGTCGGGTTCGTCAGCACGTACTCGATGTAGGCGAACGACGTCCCGGACGGCGGCGACGACTGGAACGTGGTCACCACGCCGTCGTCGCTGACACCGCCGCCGACCGTCGCGAGCCGGTACTTGGAACCGTCCGCCGTGCCCACCTCGACAGGCGTGCCGGTGCGCGGCAGCTTCGCCGACCCGCCGGCCGGCCGCTGCTCCGCCGAGGTCGGCGCCAGCCCGCCGTCGCCGCCCTTGCCGCCGCCGGAGCCCGGCGCCAGCACGAGCCCCGCCGTGACCAGCGCGGCCAGCGCGAGCACGCCGCCCGCGATCAGACCGCCGCGGCGGCCACCACGACGGCCACCGCCCCCGCGCGACCGCTCCTCCCGGGCGCGCGCCCGGGACCCGAGCCGCACCTGAACGCCACTGGTCTCCCGCGCACCCATCGGACCGGGGACGGGCCCTTCCTCAGACGCCTCCCCGCGCCGGGGGGCGTCGCGCGCAGCGAAATCGTCCTGCGCGGCGGGAACATCGGACCACGCCATGTCCCCCCGGGACACGCCCTGCACGGGCCCCGTTGAACGCATGGGCCCGGTGGAACGGATAGGTCCCGTCGTGTGGATGGGCCCCGTTGTGTGGACTGGCCCTGGCGATGGCACGGGCCCGGGCGGTCGCGCAGGCCCCGACTGTTGCGCGGGACCGGGCGGTTGCGTCGGGCCGGTGGGCTGGGGTGCGGGTACCGGGCCCCAGGCATGGGGCGGCGTTCCCGCGCCGGACGGCCCGGCGGCGTACGGCCCGCCGGGCGGGGGTGCGTGGACGATCGGGCGTGCCGGAGCGCCGGGCGGGATGGGCCCGGCCAGCGCGGGATCCGCCGCCGGGGCCGCGAAGCCGCGCGGCGGCGTGTCCCGAATGTCGCCCGGACGGCGTGGGATTCCCGGATCCGTGTCCACCGTCCAACCTCCCGTGGTCGCTCGCGTGGCCCCCCGATGAACCACACATACCGCAATCCACCATATTTTGGCGCAATTGGACGTTGCGTCCACACCTGCCACAAGAGTCACGCGAGATGCGACAAATCTGGTTACGGCACTTGTCACTCCGGCGCGGAATCAGCCGTCCAGCAGCGTCCCGAGCAGCTCGACGACGCCCGCCGGGCCGTCCACGACCACGTCGGCGCGCTCGGCGAGCTCGATCACCTCGTTCGAGCCGCTGCAGACCGTGACCCCCGGCACGCCCTCGGCGCGGAGCGCGTCCACCGCATCGAACGCCGCCAGGTCGCCGAGGTCGTCGCCGGCGAACAGCACCGCGGACGGGGCCGTGCCGCGCCCGGCCGCGAACGCGTCGGCGAGCGAGCGCAGCGCCCGCCCCTTGTCCACACCCGGTGGACGGAGCTCCAGCACGTACCGTCCGGGTTCGACCGCGAGCCCGGTGCGCTCGGCGAGCGCCGCGATGATGCTGCGCAGCCGGTCCAGCGCGACCTGCGGCTCGGCGCAGCGCCGGGTGTGCACGACGAGCGCGTGCGTCTTGTCCTCGACGAACGTCCCGGGCGGGGCGCCCGCCGCCTCCAGCACGCCGGGCAGCTTCGCGCGCGCCTCGGCGATCCCGGGCGGCGGGTCGGGCTCGGTGAGCACGCCGGACTCCCAGCGTTCGAGCCCGTACTGGCCGAGCACGACGAGCCCGTCGACGCCCTCGAAGCCGCCGTACTCGACGGCCACGGCGGCGGGCCGGCCGGTGATGATCGCCAGCGCGCCCACCCGCGGCGCCAGCCGGGCCAGCGCCGGCGCGGCCTCGGGATGGGCCCGGGCCGCGGCGGGATCGTCCACGATCGGCGCGAGGGTGCCGTCGAAGTCGAACCCGAGCACGGCCCGGGAGGGGTCGGTACGGATCGCGTCCAGGCCGTCGGCGCCGACGGCCGTCACAGAGCGGGGAGAGTTCACGCCGACCTATGGTGGTCGACTTACGGCCGGATGCCGAGCCGCCGCGCGGCGCGCTGCCGCTGCCGCTGCGACCGCATCCGGCGCAGCCGCTTGACCAGCATCGGGTCGCACTCGAGCGCCTCGGGCCGGTCGATCAGGATGTTCAGGAGCTGGTAGTACCGCGTCGCCGACATGTCGAAGGTCTCACGGATGGCCTGCTCCTTGGCTCCGGCGTACTTCCACCACTTCCGCTCGAAGGAGAGGATCCGGCGGTCGCGCTCGGAGAGGAGGTCGGCCGGGAAGACGGTGTCCTCGTCGAGGCCGTCCTCACCGGTCGCGGATGGGTCGGTCGGTTGGTCGGTCACGCGTTTCAGGGATGAGCCGTCGTCCATGCCGCCGTCGCCGCCGTCCTGGGGAGGGACGTCGCCGGGGACGTCGCCGGGGGCGTTCGCCGCTCGCATCAGGTCCCCTCTGTGGTCACTGATCCCGGGTCGTCCGGGTTCGGCCGGGTGCCATGCTACGCGTCCGGGCCGACATCGTCCGGCGGTTCCGGGGGAACGCGGGCCGGTCGTTCAGTGCACCACATCCCGCTTCACCTGCGGCTCTCCATTGTCCCGTGTCCCAGGCCGCACCGCGGGCACGACGGTCACCACAGTCCCGGATTCGGCCCGAACGGCCGGGATAAAGGGCGCATAAAGAACATATGCACCGTACAGCCGTTAGAGTTGAAGGCGCGCACCGTCCGCTGTCCGCGGTGGCAGGAATTGAACGGGAGACCCTTGCATGGCGACGGACACGCCCCGCCACGAGACCGCAGGCTGGACAACGGTCCGAGGCGTCCGGTGAGCGGCGACCGGCCCGACCCCGTCCTCGCCGCGATCGGGGCCGCCCTGTTCCACCTGCGCCGGGTCTGGATCAAGCCCGACATGATGAAGCGGATCCGCGCGCGCACCGCAGGCGGACCCGGCGGACGGCCCCTGCAGATCTCCAACCTGATGGTGGTGAACGCCGTCGCCGCGCTCACCGAGGACCCGCCCCCCGAACCGTCCGGCGACACCGCCGATGACGCCGTCGGCGCCGTCGGCGAAGGCGTCGGTGACGACGGGGAGGCGTCCTGCGAGATCACCGTCGGCGCCGTCGCGGACCGGCTGGAGATCGACCCGTCCACCGCAAGCCGCCTCGTCGGGCACGCCATCGACGCCGGGCTGGTGTCCCGGCGCCCCTCCCCCGTCGACGCGCGCCGCGCCAACCTCGGCCTGACCGACGCCGGACGCCGGGTCAAGCAGGTCGCCGACCGGTACCGCCGCGCCTACTACCACGGGCTGATGAACGACTGGACCGACACCGAGCGCGCCGAGTTCGCGCGGCTGCTCACCCGGTTCGCCGACGCCGCCGCCCGGGACCCGATGGACCCGGACGGCATCGACAAGATCTTCGAAGAGGCCGGGCTGGACTGACCGCGGCCGGTCAGCCGCCGTTGCGCAGCGTCGACTGCCGCATGAGGTACTCGTCCTCGTCGATCTCCCCGCGCGCGAACCGCTCGGCGAGGAGCGCCTGCGCCTTCGCCAGCGGGTCGGACGCGGCCGCAGCGGCCGCGCTGGACGCGGCGGACGCGGCGGCCGTCGCCGTCCTGCGCCGGATCAGGTAGAACCCGGTGCCGAGGACGGCCAGCCAGAACAGCCCGAACATGATCGGGAAGATGGGCCAGTAGCCGGGGGCGCCGCCGTCATGCCACGGGCCCGGATGCGTCGCGAGTGTCGTCACCATCGTTCATCGACCTTCCTGTGAGCGGATGGTTCGATGCTGCGCGACGGGTCCGGGGGTGCGAATCGGACGGCGGGAGGCTCCCGCGCTACGCCCGCCGGAGTACGGCGCCGCCTTCGGTGTCCCCCGCCGCGGTGCTCACCGCTGTGTTCACCACCAGGGCGGACGGTAGTCGTCGTCCTCGTTGGAGGAGTACGGGCGGTGCGTCCGGCGTCCGCGCGGGTCGTCGTCCCCGGGGCCGGCGGGCGGGGCGGGCGGCACCGGAGGGACGGGCGGCGGCGCGGGGAAGCCGCCGGTGGAGGCGTCGTCCAGCGGCGGTACGGCGTGCGGCGGTGCCACGGGCGGCCGCGGCCCGGCGTCCGGCGGGTCCTGCGGCGCGGTGGGGAACTCGGCTTCGGGCAGCCCGGATCCTTCCAGGGCGCTGCGCCGGAACCTCTCCCAGTCCTCGTCGTCCAGGGCCGGGACGTCGTCGGCGGGCGCCGGGCCCGCGCCGCCCGGCGCCGAGCCGTTGAGCCCGCCGCTCAGGTCCTCGCCGCTGCCGAAGTCGTGGCCGTTGCGCGGGTCGTGGCCGTTGCGGCCGTTCGCGGGATGGCGGCCGTTGCCGTGGTCGTGGCCGTTGACCGGACGGTCCTCGCGCAGGTGCCGCCCGTTCGGGGAGAAGCCCTCCACCGGGCCGGGGAGCGCGCCGTTCAGCCCGCCGACGGGGAAGTCGCCGACCGGGAACTCGCCCGGCACGAACGGCCGCAGCTCGCTCGCCATGACGGGGGGCTGGCTCGGCGGTCCGGGCGGGATGCCGTCCGGCGGCGGGCCGGTCTGCCAGGGCGTCTCGTCCCACTGGTCCGGCGGGAGCGCGTGCTCCGGCACGTACGGTTCGGCCTCGGCGACCGGTTCCGGGACGGGCGGCCGGCCGTGCACGGGCGGCAGACCGGGCGGCGCCGCCGGGGCGTCCGGGTAGGCACCCGGCGGCGGCAGGCCTGGGCCGGCGTAGGGGTGCGAACTCTGGAACGGGGCGGTGTTGACCGGCGCGATCGGCGGCGCCCCACCGGGCACCGCGCCGGGCGACGGCATGGAGGCGGGTTCGGACGGCGCGCCGGGCAGCCGGTAACCGGGCGTCGGGTCGTCGTCGGGGAGCCCATCGTCGTCGAACGGGAGCACGTCGTCGGGTTCGTCGCCCGGGCGGCGCCGCTGCCGCCAGCCCAGCACCAGTCCGACGATCACCAAGACACCGCCGCCGCCGAGCACCAGCGGCACCAGGACGCCGGAGTCCTTGGCCGGGGAGTCGGCGGCGGGCGCCGGCGTGGCGGACGCGGCCGGCGCCGGCTCCACCGGCCCCCGCGAGGTCTTGTTGAGGGTGTTCGCGGCGACGAGGGCGCGGACGGCGTCGACCGTCCCGGCGCAGTTCGGCGAGCCGGTCGGGTGGCCGCGGCGGGCCGGGGAGCCCTTGACCAGCGCCTGCCGGACCTCCTCGGGGCTGAGCTTGGGGTAGCGGGAGCGGATCAGCGCGGCGACGCCGGCGACCATCGCCGACGACGCGCTGGTGCCCGTCCCGACCACGTAGCCGTTGCTGGCGTCGGCGCTGACGATGTCGACGCCGGGCGCGCACACGGCGGCGTGCGAGTTGCGGTTGCTGTCCTTCCACAGGCGGAGCTTGCGGTCGAGCGCACCGACCGCGATCACGCCCGGGTAGGCGGCGGGGAAGTTCTTGCGGTCGGCGCCGGAGCCGTCGTTGCCCGCCGAGGCGATCAGCACGACGCCCTTGCTCAGCGCGTACTTGATCGCGCTCTCCTGGGCGGGGTTGCCGTTGTAGGACTGCCGCCCGCCGCCGAGGGACATGTTGATGATCCCGGCGCCGTGGTCGACCGCGTACCGGATGCCGAGGGCGACGGCGTCGCGCGCGCCGGTGGTGGCCTGGGCGCCGGCTTTGCGCAGCGGGTCGTTGTTCTCCAGCGTCACCCGGACGGACAGGATCCGGCTCTGCGGCGCGACCCCGAGCATGCCCTGGGCGAGGCCGGGCCCGTGGCCGTGACCGGCGATGATGCTGGCCATGGACGTCCCGTGCAGACCCCAGTAGCGGCCGCCGGGGCTGCGCGCGCCGCCGGTCAGGTCGGGCCCGCTGAGCACCCGCCCGGTGAGGTCGGGGTGGCCCTTGTCGACGCCGGTGTCGAGGACGGCGATCGTCACGTCGGCGCCCTTGGAGTAGCGCCAGGCCTTCTGGGCGCGCAGCGCGGTCAGGTGCCATTCGCGGGCGCGGATCTGGTCGGTCGCGGTCCGCAGCGCCGCGCCCGCCGCCGCGCCGCGGACGGAGCGCGCGGCGGGGTCGGCCTCGTCGCGGACCAGGGACGCGGGCACCGCCACCGCGGCGGCCAGGGTGAGCACGGCGAGGACCGCGGTCGTCCGGGCACCCGCCCGCGCCGCCGGACGTGCGCGCGGGGCACGGCGCCGACCGGCATGGGACACGCCGCCGCACCTCCTCCCGGCCGCCCGCCGTGGTCCACGGCGCGGTCTGACATTCTGCCACGCGATCGATCGGACGCCCGGGCACTCGGCACATTCGGGGACGGTCCGGGACAGCGCGGATCAGGTCGTCCGCGCACCCGGAGTCAGTCGTCCCTTACCAGCCGGTAACCAAGGTCCGCGACCGATGGTAACCCGACCGCGCGACCGCGTCGCGGGCCGCCGCGCCGTAACCGCCGCCGCGCCCGGCCCGCGCTCGCCTCAGTGGGAGCCGGCGCCCGTCAGGGCCCGCACCGACAGATCGTCGTACAGCGCCCGGTCGGACTTCTCGCGGCCGAGGAACGTCCCGGCGACGGCGCACGCGAACCCGATCGGGATCGACACGATGCCCGGGTTCTCCAGCGGGAACAGATGGAAGTCGACGCCCTTCGGGAACAGCGCCAGATTCTGCCCCGTCACCGGGTCGACCTTCCCCGACACGACCGGGGAGAAGAACACCAGCACCAGCGAGCTGATCACCCCGCCGTAGATGCCGGCGACGACGCCCGCCGAGTTGAACCGCCGCCAGAACAGCGTCAGCACGATCGCCGGGAGGTTCGCCGCCGCCGCGATCGCGAACGCCAGCGCCACCAGGAACGCCACGTTCAGGTTCCGCGCCACGACCGCCAGCACGATGGCCAGCGAACCGACGAGGAACGCGGCGAACCGCGCCACCGCCACCTCCTGCGACTCGCGCGGCCGCCCGAACATCAGCACCTGGCCGAAGTAGTCGTGCCCCAGCGACGTCGACGACGCCAGCACCAGCCCCGACACCACGGCGAGGATCGTCGCGAACGCCACCGCGCCGATGAACGCCAGCAGGATGTCGCCGCCGACCTGGCCGCCGAGGTGCCGGCCGAGCGCCTGCGCGAGCTGCGGCGCGGCGGTGTTGCCGGACGGGTCCTGCTCGACGATCGCCTTGCGCCCGACCAGCGCCGCCGCGCCGAACCCGAGCGCCAGCGTCATCAGGTAGAACACGCCGACGAGACCGATCGCCCACGACACCGACGTCCGCGCGGCCCGCGCGTCCGGCACCGCGAAGAACCGGGCGACGATGTGCGGCAGGCCCGCCGTGCCGAGCAGCAGCGCGATCGCCAGGCTGATGAAGTCGAGCTTGTTGACGATCGTCTGGAACGCGTCGCCGGGCACGTCCGCGCCGTACCGCAGGCCGGGCCGCAGGAACGCGTCGCCCTTGCCGCTGGCGTCGGCGGCGGACCCGAGCATCGCCCCGAAGTCGAAGCCGAACCGGGCGAGCACCAGTGCGGTCAGCACCAGCGCCCCGGCCATCAGCAGCACCGCCTTGATGATCTGCACCCAGGTGGTCGCCTTCATCCCGCCGAACATGACGTAGCAGATCATCAGCGCGCCGACCGCGATGATCGTGGCGGTCCGCGCCGTCCCGGCGGACATGCCGAGGAACTCCCGGCCGCGGTGGATGCCGAGCAGCAGCGACACCAGCGCGCCCGCCCCGACCATCTGCGCGAGCAGGTAGAACACCGACACGGTCACGGTCGACACGACCGCCGCGCGGCGCACCGGCGCCTGCCTCCGCACCCGGTGCGCCAGCACGTCCGCCATCGTGAACCGCCCGGCGTTGCGCATCAGCTCGACCAGCAGCAGCGTCAGCAGCCACGCCACCAGGAAGCCGATCGAGTACAGGAACCCGTCGTACCCGGACAGCGCGATGAGGCCGGCGATGCCGAGGAACGACGCCGCCGACATGTAGTCACCGGCGAGCGCGATCCCGTTCTGGGCGCCGTTGAACGTCCGCCCGCCCGCGTAGAAGTCGTCGGCGCCGCTCGTGTTGGCCCGCGCCCACACCGTGATGCCGAGCGTGATCAGCACGAACACCACGAACAGCGTGCACGTCAGCGCCCGCCCGTCCAGTGCCGGCATCATCGCGCCGCCCCGTTCCCGTAGGACGGCGGGCGCCGCGCCCGGAGCTCCGCCGCCAGCGGGTCCAGCCGCCGCCGCGCGTACGCCACGTACCCCCAGGCCAGCAGGAACGTCGACGCGAACTGCAGCAGCCCGAGCAGCAGCGCCACGTTGACGGGCCCGGCGACCTGACGCGCCATGAACCCCCGCGCGAACGCCGACAGCGCGACGTACACCGCGTACCACCCGAAGAACACGACCGTGATCCCCACGGCCGCCCGCAGGAACCTCCTCCTGAGCCGCATGAACCGCGCGTCCCGCGCAAGCGGCGCATAACGCCCGGGACGATCGGCCCCCCCGCGCCGGCCCGCCCCGTCCCGCGACACCTTCGAGTCCCCGACCATAGTCCCCCCTAGACCCGACGTGACTCTATGTGCTGATTTCGCTGCTCTATGAGATCAAAGATTCACGCACCACAGTGCCGACTTAGACAGAAACATGAATCTCACTCCCTTCGGCGCGAAGAACCCGCTGGTAGAAGCGGTCAACGGCCGCGTCGACGCTGCGCACGAAGCCCGCCTCCTCGGTCCCGCGCTTGGTGCCCATGCCGGTCGGCAGCGTCAGCCGGAACGAGGCGATCCCCGCCCCGTCCGCCGGGACGAGCAGGCCGGGCTCGCTGTGCAGGTTCTTCAGCAGCTCGCACGGCCCCGCGTCCCGCCCCTCCCCGAGCGCCTCGATCCGCAGTTCCGGTGGCGCCTCCGTCAGCTGCCGCAGCAGCCATTGCACGCGGGTGAGCGCGCGGGCCCGCTCGGCCGACGGGATCTGCGCCGAGGTCTCGATCTGCCCCGTCCGCAGGTCGGCCTCGATGCGGACGGGCCCGCCCGCCGTCGGCATCCGGACCTGCGCCGCCATCCGTCCCGTCTCGATCAGCGACGCCACGGTGTCGGCGCGGCGAGCCGCCGCGTCCCCGCCCCGCCCCCTGCGCCTGACCGGTGCGACGGTCTGGCCGGTCTCGCCGCTCAGCCGCAGGCAC
Organism: Actinomadura napierensis; assembly: GCF_039529375.1. Taxonomy (NCBI): domain Bacteria; kingdom Bacillati; phylum Actinomycetota; class Actinomycetes; order Streptosporangiales; family Thermomonosporaceae; genus Actinomadura; species Actinomadura napierensis. Next base: position 27,242 of record NZ_BAAAMR010000072.1, on the reverse strand, counting down.
AACTGCCGGACGAGCTTCTCCCAGTTCTCGGCGACCCGGGCGACATGCCGGTCGCCGGGCCGCAGCGTCCCCGCCTTGATCGCGTTCCGCAGCGGCACCCACGACGCGCCCATGTCCTGGAATCCCTGGCAGCCGGAGTTGTCGTGACGCAGATAGTGCAGCAGTTCGCCGAGCATCCACGTGTGGACGGGATTGGCGAGCCCGTGGTGGTGGCAGAGCATGTGCGCCTCGTGGACGACCTCGGCCCACGACAGGTGCCGCAGGGCGACCTTCTTCAGCCGCCGCTTGTCGACCGTGAGGGGATGCTCGCCGTCCAGCGCCAGGTCGTTCGACAGCGTGATCACGGCCTCGTAACCGTTCCGCGACGCCACCTCCAGGTACGCCTCGACCTGGTCGGCCTTGAGCGGGCTGCCGCCGGTCTTGGTCTCCACGAGCGCCGTCCAGATCCGCCCGGCGCGGGCGACGCGGATCACCCCGTCCGGCCGGACCTTCGTCTCCCCCTGCTCTTCGCGGCCGGCCGAACCCGGTCGGCCTCCCGTCTTGAACGAGGTCTCCACGAAGGTCTGGACGGTCCCGGCCGGTGCGTTGAAACGGGCGGTGAGTCGCCGTCCGAACTCGGGGACCTGCGCCATGACGGCCAGCAGCGTCGAGGTCGCGCGCGCCTCCCGCTCGTGGTCGTTGCGCAGCCCCGCCACAGGGAACAGCCGGGCGCCCTGCCAGGACGGATGGTCGGCGAGATCGGTCTTCGGCGCCTTCGGCAGCGTGCTGCGCCGCTTCGCGGTGCGCACCCGCGCGGGCCGTTTCGGCGCGGGCCCCGCCGGGCTCTCTTCGGCGACCGGGACGTCCAGAGGTGCCGTGCCGGCGTCCTCCTCGCCGGAGTCGTCGACGTTGATGCCGAAGTCGGTGGCCAGACCGGCGAGTCCGGACTCGTATCCCTGGCCGACGGCCCGGAACTTCCAGCCCCCGCCGCGCCGGTACAGCTCACCGAAGACGAATGCGGTCTCCGGGCCGGCGTCGCAGATGTCGAAGCCGAGCAGTGCCGCGCCGGAGCCGTCGTAGAGCGTGAGGCCGAGGTCGTCGAGCTCGCCGAACGTCGCGTCCGCGTCCCGGCTGGCCGTCAGCACGACCCGTTCGACGTCGGCGGACAGCACGGCGAGATCGAGGACGATGCGGTCCTCGCCGCCCCCGCCGGTCGGTGACTTGCCGAGCAGTTGGACCGAGCCGTCGTCGGTGGCGGACTGGTTGTAGAAGACGAAGTCCGCGTCGCCCCGGACCTTGCCGGACGGGCCGAGGAGCAGCGCCGCCACGTCGGCCTCGCCCGTCCCGGACGGGTCGGACCAGCGGAGCGCCACGGTGACCGGGCCCGGCGCCTCGGTCAGTTTCGCCAGTTCCGCATTGGCCCCTTTGAGCATCTGCTGCACGTGCCACTCCCCGCGTCGAGCGTTCACTGGAGGCCGCCGCGGTCGTGACCACGGCTGGGAGCGGCCTGGGCGGCAGGCTTTCACGTTCCGTGGTCGGCCGGTTCGCTATCGCGAATCTGGCCCGGTCCGGCCAGGGTCAGGGCGGGGGCGGCGGCGAGGGCGGTGAAGGCGAGGGACCACCAGAAGGTGTGCGCGTACGCGGTGGACGGCGCGGCGCCGCCGGCCAGCTGGCGCTGGAGGACGACGGCGAGGACGGCTGCGCCGAAGGAGCCGCCGATCTGCACGATGATCCGGGTGGCGCTGCTGGCGTGCGGGATCTCGGCCGGGCCGAGCCCCTGGTAGGCGGCGGTCATGACGGCGAGGGTGACGCCGCCGAGCCCGGCCCCGCGGACGACCAGGGACGCGCCGAGGAGCCATTCGCCGGCGTCCGGCCCCGCCACGGCGAAGGGGAGGGTGCCGAGGACGGTCAGGACGAGGCAGGCCAGCACGACGGGGCGGGGGCCGAGGCGGTCGGTGAGGGCGCCGAGGCGGGTGCGGACGAGCAGGCTCCCGAGGCCCTGCGGCGCGAGCAGGAGACCGGCCTCGACCACGCCGTGGCCGCGAACCTGCTGGTAGTAGAGCGGGAGCAGCAGCATCGCGCCGAACAGGGACAGTCCCGACAGGAACAGCAAGGCCGCGGACGCGGCGAACGTGCGCTTGCGGAACAGGCGCAGGTCGATGGCGGGTTCGGACGGCGTGCGCAGCGCGTGGACGGTGAACGCGGCGAGCAGCAGGGCCCCGGCGGCGAGGGGGACGAGCACGGAGGGGCACCCGAATCCGCCGTTCACCTGCGAGAGCCCGTAGATGAGCGCGGCGAGCGCGGGCGACAGGAGCAGCATTCCGGTGATGTCGGGCTTTGTGCCGCCGCGCGGCGGGGTGTCGGGGAGGCCGCGCCAGGCGAGGGCCAGGGCGGCCAGGCACAGCGGCACGTTGACGTAGAAGATCCACCGCCAGCTGGCGTTGCCCGCGATGAGGCCGCCGATGACGGGGCCGAGGATCGGCCCGACCAGCGCGGGCATGCTGATCGCGGCCATCAGCCGGCCGATCTGCCGGCCTCCGGCCGCGCGCATCAGCAAGGTCTGCATGACCGGCATCATCAGCCCGCCGCCGACGCCCTGCACGACGCGGAAGGCGATCAGCGAGGCCACGTTCCAGGCGAGCCCGCACAGGACCGAGCCGAGCAGGAACAGGCCGAGGGAGGACAGCCACATCCGGCGGGCACCGAATCGCCCTTCGGCCCAGCCGGTCAGCGGGATCGCCATGCCGAGGGCGAGCAGGTAGGCGGTGATCACCCATTGGATCGTGGCGACGGGGGCGTGGAGGTCGTGGCCGAGCCGGGCGATCGCGACGTTGACGATCGTGCTGTCGAGCAGCGGGGCGATGGCGCCGGCGACGAGGATCCCGGCGAGCTTGAGCAGGGCGGGGTCGAGCGGTTCGGGCGCGGCGGTGCGGGTGCCGGTGGTCATGCGGACCTCCCTTAAGAGACGAACCGTCTCTAACGACCGGGAGTGTAGGCTGACTCGAACAAGAGACGCAAGGTCTCTTATGGGAGGAGGGGCCGTGACCGGGGAGGCGAAGGCGCGGCGGCGCGGGGCCGCGCTGGAGGCGGCGATCCTGGACGCGGCCTGGGACGAGCTCGACGCGTCCGGCTACGCGGGGCTGACGATCGAGAACGTCGCGGCGCGCGCGCGGACCGGCAAGCAGGTCATCTACCGGCGCTGGCAGAACCGCGCCGACCTCGCGCTGGCCGCGATGCGGCACCGGTACACCTCGATCGCGGACGACGTGCCCGACACGGGGAGCCTGCGCGGCGACGTCCTGGCCGTCCTGCGGCACATGGCGCGGCGCTTCCGGGAGTTCGGCTCGGACCTGGTCCACGGCCTGATGGCGGAGGCCCACGAGCTGGATCCGGAGACGTTCGAGGTGATCCCGGACGCGATGGCGATCATCCTGGGCCGCGCAGCCGAGCGGGGCGAGGTCTCGGCGGAGGCGGTGACGCCGCGGATCGCCAGGATGCCGGCCGACCTCGTCCGGCACGAGATGCTCCTCACCGACCGTCCGGTGCCCGACGGGGTGCTGGTGGAGATCGTGGACGAGATGTTCCTCCCGCTGGTCCGGGCACGGGGCCGGGACCAGCGGGAGAAACGGGCGGCTACAGGGGCGTCCCGTTGACGGTGATCGCGACGTCGATGTTGCCGCGCGTCGCACTGGAGTACGGGCACGACCGGTGCGCCGCGCGTGCCAGTTCGGCCGCCTGAGGGCCGTCGAGCGAGGGCAGTTCGACGGCGAGTTCGACGCCCAGCTTGAAGGGGCCGCCTCCGGACGGGATGAGCATCGCCTTCGCGTCGATCACGGCGTCGTCCGCCGCGAGGCCCTTGCGCCGCCCGAGCACGCTGAGCGTGGAGCCGAAGCAGGAGGCGTAGCCGAGGGCGAAGAGCTGCTCGGGGTTGACGCCCTCGCCGTCGCCGCCCATCTCCTTGGGCATCCGCAGGGTGAGGTCGAGGCGGCCGTCGGACGTGCGGCCGTGCCCGTTCCTGCCGCCGGTCACGCGCGCCTCGGCCGTGTAGAGCGGCGCTGTCATCCGTGCTCCCTTCGATGGACTTCTTGAAACTGAATCATAGACTTCAAAAACAGGAAGTCAATGTCTAGGATCACTCCGGAACGACCACGGAGGTGACTCATGGCGGAGACACGGTTCGGCTACCTGCTGCCGACCCGCGACCAGACCGTCACGGGCGAGCACGCGCCGCGCCGGCTCGTCGAGCAGGCAAGGCTCGCCGAAACGCTCGGCTACGACTCGGTCTGGGCGGGCGACAGCCCCATCACCCGGCAGCGGGCGGACCCGCTGCTGCTCATGGCCGCCGTCGCGCAGGCCACGGAACGGGTGGCGCTCGGCACGGCGGTGCTGCTGCCCGCGCTGCGGCATCCGATCCTGCTCGCGCACCAGCTCGGCACCCTCGACCGGCTCAGCGGCGGACGGGTGATCGCCGGCATGGGCGCGGGCTTCCCGACGGACGCGACCAGGGCGCAGTTCACGGCGCTCGGCGTCGGCTTCGCGACCAGGGGCCGCCGGCTGGAGGAGTCGATCGAGGCGATGCGGCTGCTCTGGTCCGGGGAGGCCGTCTCGTTCAAGGGCGAGCACTTCGCCTTCGAGGACGTGAGCATCGCGCCGCCGCCCGCCCGGCCCGGCGGCCCGCCGATCTGGCTCGCCGGCGGCGGGCCCGCGCTGCGCCGGGTCGCCCGCATCGCGGACGGCTGGCTGCCCTATCCGCCCGACCACGGCACCTACGCGCACGAGGCGGACACGATCCGGCAGGCGGCGCAACGTCCGGTCACTTCCGCCCTGTACGCGACGTTCTGCCTGGACGACGACCCAGAGCGCGCGCGGGAGCGGCTCCGGAAGAGCATCGAGCGCTACTACAACGCGCCGTTGGAGTTCGTCGCCTCGATCCAGGCGATGTTCGCCGGCACGCCGGAGGACGCCGCCGCCTGGCTGGACCGGTACGTCGAGGCGGGCGCCCGCCACATCGTGGTCCGTTTCGCGACCGACGACCACGAAACCGCCCTCGAAGAGTTCGCCGGTCGCGTCCGTCCCCTCGTCCGCATGGAGGTTTCGTCATGACCACGTTCGTCCTCGTCGCCGGCGCCTGGCACGGCCCTTGGTCCTGGGACCGGGTAGTCCCGCTGCTGCGCGACGCCGGCGCCCGCACGCTCGCCCCCGCGCTCGGGGAGGGAGACGTCGGGCTCCACGACCACGCCGGCGAGGTCGTCGCGGCGCTGGACGGCGTCGATGACGACGACGTCGTGCTCGTCGGGCACAGCTATGCGGGACTGGTCGTCCGGGAGGCCGCCGATCAGAGGCCCGAACGCGTCCGCCATATGGTCCTCGTGGACGGCTGGGCCGGGCCCGGCGGGACGAGCCTGTACGACCTGGCGCCCAGCCCGTTCGTCCAGGCGCTTCAAGACCGCACGTCGGACGGGCGGGTCGCCGTCCCCCCGCCCGCCGCCTTCGGTATCGACGACCCGGACGACGCGGCCTGGCTGTCCGGCCGCATGCGCCCCCAGCCGGCCCGCACGTTCACCGAGCCGACCCGGCTCACCGGCGCCGTCGACCGCATCCCCGGCACGGCGATCTTCTGCCGGCCGCAGACCGTCCCGTTCGAGCAGTGCGGCAAGGCCATCGGATACCGGACGGTCCCGATCGACGGCCCGCACGACGTGATGCTTACCCGCCCGGACGTCCTGGCAAGGCTGATCCTGGAGGCGGGCGCTTAGAGTGATGCGGTGGAGCAGCGGACCTACAACCAGTACTGCGCGACGGCGCGGACCCTCGACATCATCGGCGAGCGCTGGACGCTGCTGCTGATCCGCGAGCTGCTGACCGGGCCGAAACGGTTCGGCGACCTGCAGGCGAGCCTGCGCGGCCTCGGCACCGGGCTGCTCGCGGCGCGGCTGAAGCACCTCGAACGCGAAGGGCTCGCGCACAAGGTCACGCTGCCGCCGCCCGCCCGCGCCGCCGCCTACGCGCTCACCGAGGCGGGCGAGGAGCTGGGACCGGCGGTGCTGGCGCTGGCGCGCTGGGGCATGACGTGGGCGCTCGGCGAACCGCGCGAGGGCGAGACGTTCCATCCCGGATGGGCGGTGCTCGGCCTGGAGGCCTGCTTCGTCCCGGACGCTTCGGCCGGCCTGCATTCGGTGTACGAGTTCCGCGTCGGGGACGAGATGTTCCATGCGCTCGTCGACGACGGCCAGGTCCGGATGGTGCACGGGCCGGCGCAGCGGCCCGACGCGTCCATCGCCATGAGCGAGGACGCGCTGATCGCGATGGCGGCGGGCCGGTCGTCGCTGGGCGCGGCGATCGAGGACGGAAGCGCCTCGGTGTCGGGCGACGCCGAGGCCGTCCGCAGGCTCGGCGGCCTGTTCCGCCTCCCGGTACCGAAGACCCGGAAGGTGGAACAGGCCTCCGGCTGAGCGGTCACATGGGGAGGCCGTAGCCGGTGCACGTCGGCTTGAACCCGGGAGCGTTCGCACCGAGCTGGTTAAGGACGTTCTGCATGACCGGGCTGTCGTTGAACATCCCGACATGGCCGACATAGTCGTCCGGGCACTGGTCCTGGACGAGGACGTTGGTGACACCGTCCCCCTTCAGCCACGCGTTCGTGTACGGGGTGACGACGATGTCGTTCTTGGTCTCGATGACCACGTAGCGCGGCCCGGGAACGGTGTCGCCGTCACCGAACAGGGCGTTCTGGAAGTCCGACCCGGCCTCCTGCTGGACGAGCCCGGGCGCGCCCGCCTCGGTCAGGGCCTGGTTGGCGAAGCCGAGCAGGTTCAGCGTCTTGCCCAGGTCGACGATCCCGAGGATGGTCGTGCCGTGGTTGCTGGGCGCCAGCGCGACGAACGTGCGGACCTTGGGGGCGCCGCCGAGCCGTTTGATGTAGTAGTTCGGCATCATCCCGCCCTGGGAGTGCCCGACCAGGTCGACCTGTTTCGCACCCGTCGCGGCGAGGACCTTGTCGACGAACGCGTCCAGCGTCTTCGCGGACTCCGCGATGTCGCCGAGCCCGCCGATTCGGTCGAGGGACAGCTGCGTCATGCCGTAGTTGAAGCCGAAGACGCAGTAGCCCTCGTTCGCCAGCATCGGCGACAGCACGCTCCAGTTGGTGCCGAGGTTCACGAACGTGGCATGGACGAGCACGACCGGCGTCGGGTGCTCGGGACTCGGCTTGCAGTTCCAGTCGTTGGCGCCGGAGACCGCGTCCGGGCTGTTGAAGAAGTTCACCAGCGACGTCCCAATGTCGCCGGGCGGGTACTTGTCGGCCGCCCGCGCGGGCGCCGCGACCGCGGCGGTGCCGAGCAGGGACGCCAGCGCCGCTGCGGCCAGGCCGCGCAGCGCGCGGGTGTACCTCTTCACAGGAGCCTCCCGGGGTGGACGCGGCAAGCGCCCGCTTACCGCCGCTCCCGGAATGTAGGGCCGCCACCCCCTTTTGCCAAGACCCCTTTTCGATTAGCCGTCCAGTTAGCGCCGCGACACGCGCATCGGGACGGGCCGCGCCGGCCGCAGCGTCACCTCCGCCCGCGACGGGACGGCGACGCCCGGCGCGAGATCGAGGCGGGCCTCCCGAGCGATCAGCGCGAGCACCAGCACCGCCTCCATCATCGCGAAACTCGCCCCGACGCAGATGCGCCGCCCGCCGCCGAACGGCAGGTAGGCGTGGCGGGGACGGTCCTGCTCACCGAGGAACCGCTCAGGCCGGAACCCCTCCGGATCGGGCCACAGATCCGGGTTGCGATGCAGCAGATAGGGCGAGATCACGATGGTCGAGCCCGCCGACACCTCCGCCCCCGCGACGTCGTCGTCGGCGACCGCGTCCCGCTCGATCGTCCACGCGGGCGGGTAGAGCCGCATCGACTCCGACAGGACGGCCCGCGTCCACGGCAGGCGGTCGAGGTCCTTCGCGTCCGGCAGGCCGTCGCCGAGGACCTCGTCGACCTCCGCCTCCAGCCGGTCGCGCGCCGCCGGGTAGCGCGACAGCAGGATCAGCGTCCAGGTCAGCGCGGCGGCGGTCGTCTCGTGCCCGGCGAGCAGCAGCGTCAGCACCTCGTCGCGCAGCTCCGCGTCCGACAGCGGCGCGTCGTCGTCACGCATCAGCAAATCCAGCAGGTCAGGCTCCCCGCCGGGGCCCGCCTCGCGGCGCTCATCGATCACCCGCCGCACTATCCCGTCGAGCTGCGCCCCCGCCCGCTGCGCACCCGGCACCAGCCGGAACACTCGGCGCAGCCCGGCGTCCCCCAAGAACGTAGCGCCGAGGCCGATCACGGCGCTGCGCTGCAGATCCGCCAGCGCCCGGCCGGTGGCGTCGGACTCCGCGGCGAGCTCGCTGCCGAAAAGCACGCGCCCGACGATGTCCAGGGTGATCCGGCGCATGTGCGCGGCGGCGTCCAGCATCACGCCGTCCGGCCACCGCCCGATGCCCCGCGCCGCGACCCCGGCCATCCCGGGCGCGAACGCGGTCACGTGCCGCTGCGCGAAGGCCGGCTGCACAAGCCTCCGATGCCGCCGCCACGTCTCGCCCTCGCTGGTCAGCAGCCCGTCACCGAGGAACACCCGCAGCGGCCGGTAGGTGAACGCCTTGACGTAGTTGTCCTGCTTCGCGACCAGGACATGCTCCGCGTGCTCCGGCCGCGACAGCAGGTACAGCGCCCGTCTCCGATCACGCGGCAACCGCACCGCGTCGCCGTACCGGCGGAACAGGCCACCGTAGGCGTCCATCGGATCGCGCATCATCCGCGCCCACCACCGCACCGCCTCCGCCCCCGAAGGCCCGGCCACCATGCCCATCATCGCCTCCCACACCCCAGCTCACCGCAACAACGAACGGCGCACAAGAGGCCCCCACCCCAGCACCCTGCCGCCCGACACACCCAAGTCGACGAGCACCTTCGAGGCACCACCACCGGCGCCCTCTGGCTCGCCTCCGAGCTGACCAGCAAAGCCGGCAAGATCCACCGCATGGTCGGGGCGGCCCCCGCCGCCCAAGCCGCAAGGGCCGCCCAACGAATGCTTCGCTCTCCCGCTAACTCACCTGGTATGGCCCCGGTTCCGTCTCCACGCCGCGACGGCCGCCACCCCCACCACGGCCAGCCCGACCTGGAACACCAACTCGATCCAGTCGATCCCCGACGTCGTGGCGACCCCTGCCTTCTGCGCGATCGCGGTCCCCACGATCGCCGCCACGATCCCGATCAGCACGGTCAGCACGATGCCGATCGGCTGCCGTCCCGGCAGCAGCAGCCGCCCCAGCGCCCCGATGATCGCCCCGATGACGATCGCGGTGATGATCCCGGTGATGTTCACGTGCCCTCCCTCAGAGTGCTGCACCCGATGTGCCCACTCCCCACCGCAAATCACCCCGGGCCGAACATCACCTGCTCACGCCCGCCTCCCTGCCCCCATCCGACGCTGCGCACCGCACCCGAAACCCCCGCGCGAACCCCCCACGCGGTCGACTACGATGCGGGACGAGCCCGCCGGCGTAGCTCAATTGGCAGAGCATCTGTCTTGTAAACAGAAGGTTAGGGGTTCAAGTCCCCTCGCCGGCTCCCAGCTCAGAGGCCCCCTCCGATGCCGGAGAGGGCCTCATTGCTAACAGGTACAGCAGCGAAGTACAGCTACGCCGACGTCCCTTCACTGTCGTCGTTGCCGGCCTCCAGGTGTTCCCCCAGCCGCTTGAGTGCCGCCCTGGTCTGCTCGGTCGGAACCTCGGTGTAGATCTCCATGGTCAGGCTGATCTTGCTGTGCCGGAGAATCTGCATCGCCACTCGGGGATGGACGTCCAGCGCGGCCAAGAGCTTCCCGCACGTGTGCCGAGTGTCATGGACCCGGATGAGCTTGACGCCGGCAGCGGCACAGCGCGACTCGAAGGCCCGGTTGACGTTGCGCGGCTCGATCGGTCGGCCCGTCCTGGTCGTAAAGACGAGATCGCTTCCGTGCCAGTCGTTGCACGCCTCCCGCTCCGCCGTCTGCTGCCCCTCACGGAGCTGCAGCGCAGCCGTGCACAGGGAGGGCAGCGGTAGAACGTCCGTGGAGCCGTCTGTCTTCGTCCGCTCCTTGTGGATCAGGCGCGAGCCGACGCGCTGTAGCTGCCAGCCGATGCTGAGTTCGTCTGCCGCGAAGTCGACATCTGCCCAGCGCAGGCCGAACACCTCGCCTTTGCGCATGCCCATGAGGAGGATCAGGACCCACGCGGCATACAACGGGTCGTTGGTCTTTCGGGTGTGCTCCAGGAACCGACGCGCCTCCTCAACCGTCCAGGTGGACGACTTGCGAGCGCGCTTCCGGGCCGCCGGCACCTTGGCCAGACTCGCCACATTCCGCGCGATGATCTCTTCCGTCATCGCGTGGTTGAGCGCGTTCCGCAGAGTGTTCCGGGCCGACGTGATCGTCCGTCGACTCGGAAAGCTCTCGCAGCACTCCCCGACCGCGCAGCAGCGCCGCCGCTTCCGAGGGTCATCGTGCTCAGCGGGCCGTTTCACGTCCTTACCTTGTGCGCAGCACTGGCAGGCACCCGGAAGCTTGTTCAGCCAGGTCTGGACGTCCCGCACAGTGAGCCGGTCGAGGCGCTTCTTACCCAGGCCAGGAACGATGTGAAGACGGCACATCAGCTCGTAGTTCGAGTAGGTATTGGGTTCCCGGTTGGGCTCGACCACATCACGCAGCCAGTACGCCAGGTACTTCTCAACGGTCGGCACCGTGGTGGCGACCGGACGTTGAGCTGCCGCGCTGAGGAGCTTGATGTACTTGTCATGGACGATGTCGCGCGTCTTGCCGTACACGTACTTCCGCTTGCGCTCCCCGGTGGGAGTGGTCACCCAGGCGTAGGCCGCATAGCCGTTCCGGTAGGGGTAGATCGAGCCCTCCCCGTTGGCTCGACTACGCCGGGCGCCTTTGCGCCTCTTTCCGTCCTCCGGCTCGTCAGGGGTGGCGATTGCGGTTCTTGGCATCAGGCAGCCTCTTCCGTGAGTTGGTCGACGTACTCGATGAGCGCGTTGACGGGGACAAGACGGCGGCGGCCGATCTTGACCGTGCGGAGCTGGTTGGAGCGGATGAGGTTGTAGAGCGTCCAGCGGCTCACACGGAGCCGTTCGGCCGCTTCGTCGACGGTCAGAACCAGGTCGGTCAACTCGTGCTCCCATACGGCGCGGTGGACGGGTCGAAGGGCGGAAGGGGCTTGCCGGTTAGGGCAGCGGTGAGGAGTGCTTCGCCGGGTGTCATGCCTTGGCCGAGGTAGCGCCAGTGGGAGACAACGAGGACCTGGTCGTCGTCGAAGGGGAGGCGTCCGGTGGTGATCTCGTGGGCGTCTTCGCGCTGGTTGTGCTCGAACCGGGCCGCCCGCAGGCGGCCGAGGGTGGTGGAGTAGCGCCGTGACTTGGTGGAGAAGTGGCCGCGGAAGCCGAGCATGTGCGCCCACTCGGCGAGGCGCAGCCCGGCGTATTCGTCGAGGGCACCCAAGCGGAGGCATTCGGCGATGAGTCGCCGGGCGTGCGCGGTTACGGGCAGGTCGGCCAGGTCGTCAGTTGCCCTGATCCGGCGGTCGAGGGTGCCGACGCATTCGGCGGCTTTGGTGGCGTACTTGGCGATGTAGCCCGCCACCGCGTTATCGGTCAGGTCCCCGGACGTGGTGATCGGCCGCACGTCGACCTGAGAGCCCCACGCGTGGGTCATGGCCGGGACGTCGCCCGCAGCCGGAGTCGACACCCGCACCGCGCCCGCTGCATGGTCGACGGCCGCCTTGAGAAGCTCATGCGTGGCCCAGGCGGGCGGGGGTGCGTCGGGGCCGCCGGGTCCATCGAGGCGGATGACGGCGTGAAAGTGCACCAGGCCGCGCCGCTGGTATTCGGCGACCTTGGCGAAGGAGACGGTGAGCACCTCGCGCAACTCGGCGACGCGCAGGCCCGCCGACCGGGCGACGTACCGCCGGAAGGCGAGGGTGAACCGCCGCCACAGCTCGGGGGCGTGTGCGTTCCACAGCACGGCGCCGGAGTAGTCGAAGCAGTCCGGGCAGATCGGTTGCCCGAGGCGAGGGTCATCGGCGGAGTGTCGGACGGTGCACGACACCGGCCGCCCATGCGGGCAGGTGCCGCCGTTGCGGCGGGGGTGGCAGGAGGCGACGGCGCCGCCGGCCCCGGTGCGGCGGGAGTGCACCGGCCCGAACGAGGGCGCGGTGAGCGTGACGAACGCCGCCGGATGCTGAGTGACGGTGTCGGGGACGCCTTTGCCGCCGACGAGTCCGGCGCGGACGAGTTGGTAGATGTCGGCGCGGTAGATCTCGGCGCAGGCCGGGCACCGCGACGCCCGCCGGGTCTTGCACGCCACCCGCAGCATCCCGCCCGGCTCACGGGCGGTCGAGTAGCGATGTAGCACGGCGCCGGTCATCGGGTCGATGTGGTCGACACCGCCGCGCAGGTGGATCGGTTGGGCACACCCGCCAGTGGTGTGGGCGCGGTGGGCCCAGGCTCGGAAGTCGGGCCGGTTGAAACGTTCGGCCATGTCGCGCGCGGCGATCTCGGAGACGTGTGGGACAGCGTGCGGCACGATGGACGGGTCTCCCTATCCGTTCAGGTGGCTAGTGGGGATGGCCCCGGCGTGGCCGTGTGTGCTTGCCGGCTGTGCGGCCACGCCGGGGGCGGATCTAGAACGCCGTCACGAACCGCGACAGCGCGTCGGCCAGCAGCGCCAGGCCGCCGAAGATGGCCCGGACGGCGTGCGCGGCGTTCTCGGGGTGGTTGAGGGCGAACGGGCCTAGGACGAGCCAGAAGGCGGCGAAGCCGCAGCGGCGCAGGAACATCAGGTCATCCCTTCAGAGCGTGTGGCCGTGGCCGTCGCAGTCGGGGCAGGTCGACCCGTCGGAGGCGACCCCGCCCCCGCCGCAGGTCCCGCAGACCCAGCCCCATACGACGCGCATCAGGCCGCCCGCCCGGCGTCGCCCTGCTCGTCCTGGTCGGTGCCGATGCGGATGTTGTCGCGGTAGCTCAGTTGCGCGTCGAGCTCGCGGCGGTTGCGGTCGGGGACATGGACGATGCGGTAGATGATGCGGCCGAAGGAGCGGGACGCGGTGTAGTGCCCGCCGAGGGGCCGGTCGTCGTCGGGCTCGACGCCCAGGAGCGCGGCGACGTGGTCGACCAGCGCGGCCGAGCAGTCGTCGTCGCAGTCGCGGGGGAAGACGTCGAAGGTCTCGCCGTACTCGGGAACCGGGACGGCGGGGTTGGCCTCCAGGAAGTCGGCCAGCGCCCGCAGGCCGGTGATGACCTGGTGTCGGGCGAACAGGTCACCGGGGACGACGGGGATCGGGTGCGAGTGCGCGGTCATGGTGCGATGCCTCCAGGCGGTTAGGCGACGGGTACGGGGTCGGTGCGGATCTGGCGGAGCAGGTCAGAGGCGAGCTGGTTGGACACCCCGAGGCGGGCGCGGAGCGCGTCACGGGTGATCGGCTTGCCGTGCCGGTCTTCGTACTCGGAGGCGACGCGGCGGGCGAAGTCGACCAGCGGCGTCGCCGGAGCGGGATCGGGCGAGGGCGCCGGGGATTCCTCGACGGCCGGGGCGGGGACGGGAATTTCGGTTTGCCCGTCCTGCGCGTCCTGGTCGTCGTCGGCCCGGCGGGTCTGGTGATCTTGGGTCAGCCGGACGGCCGGGACGCTGACGGAAGGTTCGGGCCGTTCGTCCTCCCACACCACCCACGGCGAGGACGGCGACGATGCCGAGGACGGGACGGCGGACGCGTCCGAGGACGGGACCCCGAAGGAGTCCGTGACGGCCAGGCTGTCCGGGACCAGGGCGGGCGAGGGATGCTCCGCCGCAGGTGTGGTCTTGCGGCGCTCCAGCATGGAGACCGCGACCAGGAACGCCATGGCGGGAGTGCCGGCAGTGATCCAGCCCCACACCGACCGATCCGCCTGCGCCAGGTTCGCGGCCAGCGACAGCAGGATGCCGCCGACCAGGACCAGCGTCGGCCACGACAGCCGCCCCGTCCGGCGTCCCGTGCGCTTGTCGCGCTGCCGCTCCCCCGCCGCCATGACGCAGGTCAGATCGATGCACACGGCGATGGCCCAGGCCATCCACCCCTGCTGACCGTGGTCGGTGGCCGTGTCACGGATGTGAGTGAACGACCCCGCCGCCGCAATACCGGCCAGGACCACCACCGGTGCGGAGTCGGCCACCACGGCGAGGACGCGCCGGGTCATGCCGCCCGCCGGACGTCGACCAGGGCCAGCAGCGCAGCCATCTCGGCGTCGCAGTGGTGCGTGTCGGCCCAGTCGTCGGCCTCCCCGGGCCGGGACGAGGCGAACGACTCGGCGCACCGCTGGCAGCGAGCGACGTGCAAGGACAGGAACTCATCCCACTCGACGCCGACCGGCCACACGTCCCACGACGACACCGCCGACGGCCGGGACGAGCGCGAGGACGGCGAGGACGAGCCGGAGGACGGGGACGGGACGACGGCGAACCGGGGACGAGGACGGGGACGAAAGACGCGGATGCGAGCGGTCATCGGGCAGCCTCCAGGACGGGTTTCGGGCATGGGTCGGGTAGGGACGTGGCGCGATCAGGGCTCACGCCGAGCCGGAAGAGGGAGAGAGAGAAGCGCCTAGGCGGCGGGGAAGAGGACCGGGACGGAGCAGATGAGGGTTTCCCAGTCCGGGGTCAGGTGCGCGTGTCCGCGCGCGGCTTGTTCTGCCTCATGCTCGGGGACGTAGACCGAGCGGGCGCGGTGCCAGGCGCCGTCTTGACCGGCGACCACGCACACGCCCGGAGTCTCGGCGGGGATGGCGCGGGCGGCGTCCAGGGCGGCCGGGTCCAGGTCGCCGAGCGTCATGTTCGCGGTCTCGGGATCGTTGACCCGGTGGCAGACCCGGCCGGAGAGCTGGGCGCGCAGGGCGGTGACGCCGGGTCCGAGGTCGGAGCCGATGCGCTGCCCGCACACGATCAGGTAGACCGCGAACGCCCGGCCGAGCTGCGCGACCCGCAGCAGCGCGGTAGCCGTCCGGGACACCTCCTCTTTCTCGGACTTGTCGGCCATCAGGAACAGTTCGGCGACCTCATCGACCAGGACCACCACCGGGACGGGCCGCAGGTGTTCCGGCAGCGTCCAGACGTTGCGGGCACCGTGCGCACGGCACAGGGCCATGCGGTTCTCGACCTCGCCGACGAGGTCGGAGAGCAGGTCGACGGACTCTTTGCGGTTGGTGGCCAGCGCCGACAGCCGCGGGGTGTACGGGGTGAACTCGACCCCGCCCTTGAGGTCGAAGCCCACCAGCGCGACCGGTTGCGGGGCCAGGTCACGGATGATGGCGTTCGCGAGGTTGGATTTGCCGGACTGTGTCGCTCCGGCGTTGAGCCAGTGCGGGACGGTGCGGAAGTCCATCACCCAGTCGGCCCCGTTCTCCAGCTTGCCGGGGCGGACCTTGAGTAGTTCGGCGGGCGCCGGCGACAGGGTCACCTCGGTGAGTGGGTCTCGCATCGTCGCCCACAGCGTCACGAACCCCGGCCGCACATCGACCACCCGCACTGAGTGCACGCGCCAGGCGTGCGCGATGCCTTCTGCTGCCTTTTCGTAGTCCGCCGGGACCTGCCCGTCGTGCAGGCGAAGCCGCATGCGCCAGCCCAGCCGGGTCGGCCGCAGCAGACCGAGCCGGGGAGCGCGTTCGACGTCGACTCGCCGCATCCGCCGCTTCTGCTGGACCATGGTCGCGGCCGAGCGGGACGCCAGCCCCATCACCGGGACGGCGTCGAAGGTGAGGCGGAACCGGCGCCGGTTGCGGGTCAGCTTGCAGCCGGACGCGACGTGATGCCATGTCAGGTACACCAGCGCGGCCCGCATCGGGAAGCCGACGCCGTACCAGAACGACACCGGGTGCCACTGGCGCCAGGCCCAGAGCCCGGCCGCCGCAGCGGCCGAGACCCCGAGCATCAGGTAGAAGTCAGTCATGACCAGGCCGCCGTTCAGGCCACGTCCGCCGCAGCGGAACCGGCCGGAGCGTCCGGCACAGCCACAGGACCGGCGAGCGCGATGCGGGACGCCCGGTAGGCGACACCCCACCGCTTCTGACCGTTGATGACCTGTTCCCAGGGGAAGGCCACCAGCCCGACCGGCGTCACGATCTGCCCGATCGTCACGTCCTGGTCGCCGGGCACCGACACGTTGACCAGTTCGACGCGGCCCATGGCGTCGGCCGCCGACAGCCCGACGGTGAACACCGTCTTGCCGTCACGATCCACCTTCACCTCCCCCGTCTCCTGATTCACCAGCTTGGGACGCGGCGCGGACACGCACACGAACGTGAGCGCCGACAGATCCACCGGGATGTTGCGCACGAGGAACCTCCAGAGTTCCGAAGACCACTTGGGCAACATAGTCTACTTGGCCGTCTAAGTTGTCAAGGACAGCATGGTTTTCTTGGCGGGTCGGGTGTGCTGAACTTGAGTCCGAGCCCCCGACGGAAGGCAGATGAGTGGTCGAGAGGACCGGACGGCCCGGGTACCTACAGATAGCCGATGACCTGCGGCAACAGATCCGGGACGGGCGACTCGCCGCCGGGCAGGCCCTACCGTCGACGGCCCGGCTCCGCGAGGAGTACGACGTGTCCGCCGGGGTCGTGAAGGCCGCCATCAGCGTGTTGCGGACCGAAGGGGCCGTGATCGGCCAGCAGGGCAAGGGCGTGTTCGTCCGCGACCAGGCCGACGCCCCGCCGTCCGTCCAGGCCGCGCCGGCGACCGGCGAGGACGATGTGGCGATGAAGCAGCTCACGGAAGTCCTCACCGCTATCCGCGATCTCGGAGAGCGGGTCGCGCGGATCGAGCGGGCCGTTTTCCCAGAGCCTCCGCGAGCTGGTCAGTCCGGCAAATGAGCTCGTCGAGCTCGGCAAGAACCAGCTCCAACAGCTCCTGCGGTGTCCGCCCCTGCTCGTCGCCGCCAGCCACTGGCGATCGCCTCCTGCTGTGATCCGACTCTCATCCGGCACAGCAATATTCGTGTCAGGGGAGGCTTCCAGCCCATCACTATTCTCTCATCGGGTTCTTTCACGTCCGTTTATACGTCCGCTTTCACACCCCCATGGCAGAGGCTCGGGACATGCGCTTTTGTGCCGACATCTGCGGCGAAACGGAAGGCCACGAATGACCACGACCAAGCAGCGTCCCGGTTGGCAGCCCACGAGACTGCGCGAGCGTCGAGAGACCCACGGCCTGAGTCTTGAGGCCGCCGGTGACAAGTTGCGCGTAGTGGCCGAGCGGGGCGGGCTCAGAGTCGCGGCGAACTTCCAGACGCTATGGGGCCACGAGAGCGGCAGCATGTACCCGGGGCCGCACTACCGCCGCGCCTACTGCCTCATGTATGAGGCCACCGAGCCCGAGCTTGGCTTTCGCCTTCCACTCCCCGGCGAGGAGACCGGAGACCTGACGCTCCCGCTCCCCGCGCCGCTCAGCCCCGCGGCCACCGAGGACGCCGCCAACGCCATCACCCAGGGGCTCGACCGCGTCTCCGACCAGACCCAGGACCGGGACCACACCGCCGGCGACGCCCTCAAGGCCCGGGTGGTCAGCGCATGGCGAGGCCGAGCCATGAGCGGCAGCATCGGCACGACCACGCTCGTCCTGGTCGGAGGCTACGCCGGATCAGGCAAGACGGAGTTCGCGCGCTTCCTCGGGGACGTGTCCGGATGGGCTTTTCTGGACAAGGACTCGATCACCCGCCGCCTCACCGAACGCCTCCTGATCTCGATGGACGGCGACCCGCACGACCGCCACACCGACCTCTACCTGAAAGAGGTCAGGCCCCTGGAATACAAATGCCTCATGGACACCGCGAACGACAACATCGATTGCGGCGTATCCACGATCCTCGCCGCCCCGTTCATCTCCGAGCTCAACGACGAGGCATGGTTGGGACGCCTCACCAACCGGTGCAAGGCCAAGGGCGTGGACGTCGCGGTGATCTGGGTCCGGTGCGACGTCGACTCCATGCGCGAGTACATCGAGTTCCGCGACGCCCCGCGCGACGCGTGGAAGCTGGCGAACTGGGACGAGTACGCCGCCGGACTCAACACCGAGACCAGCCCGCCCGGCGTTCACCTCACCGTCGACAACCGCCTAGGCGCAGCGATCAGCATCGCCGACCAGACGCGCGAAGCCCTGCGTAGGGTCTTGTCATGACCAGCCCCGGCGTGATCCTGTACGGCCCGCCGACCAGCGGCAAGGACACCACCACAGCCGAACTCGCCCGCCTGGACGACCGGTACGCCCTACTGCCGAAGCTCAAGACCGGCACCGGCCGCAGCACCGGCTACCGGCTCGTCTCCGACGCCGAACGCGAGACGCTCCGCGGCGCGGGCCGCCTGGTCGTCGAGACGCGCCGCTACGGCAACGTCTACGCCATCGACCGCCAGGACATCGCCGCCCTGGTCGACGCCCACCGCGTCCCCGTCGTCCACATGGGCAACGTCGCCGACCTGAAACGCCTATGCGCAGCCGTCCCGCTCGCATGGACAAGCGTCCTGCTGTGGGTACCGCGCGAGGTCTGCGCGAAGCGCTCGGAGCACCGAGGCGACAGCGACACCCCGAAGCGCCTCGAGGCATGGGACGAGACCCTCGCCGACCTCCGGACCACGGCCGAGACGCCGGTCTTCAACACGATCATCCACACCGACCACACCGACGCAACAGAGACGGCCCGCCGCGTCATCGCCGCTGTAGCCGCCGGCCCCGGCGAGCCCGTCGCCATCCCGGCCGACCTCACGTAGTGGACCGCGCGGCAGGGCCGTCCGACGACACGCCAGCCGTCTACCCTGCCGCGCGGCCGTCCTCACGGCCAAGGCCACCCGTCCGACGCTTGGATGGCCACGGCCAGCTCTCGTAGCGTCAGCGCCTCCACCAGGCGCCACCTCCCGGACGCGGGCACCATCGCCCAGTACGCCCGCGTGTACGTCCCCCACCAGCACGGCACACCGAAGCGCGCCGCAAGCTCGACCAGCGCCGCCCCGGCGTCCATCACATGCCGCCTGGGCTCCGAACCCGCATCGCCAGGTCCAGCCATGGCGGCCGCAACGAGGCCGCCACCGCCGAAGCGGCCAGGTCGACACGGCCGCACGGGGCGAGCAGATCACCGGTACTCGACCGGAACCACCAGCCGTCAGCCTCACGGACGACCGAGACGCTGTCCCCGAGGCACGGCGCGTCCGCCGAGTACACCCGCAGCATCACGGGCGACTCGGTGTACAGGCGCTCAACCGTCCACCCGTCCCGCTGCAGCGCACGCCGCAGCCGCCCCAGGTACAGCCGAGCGCGCCACGGCCGAGGCGACGCGGCCAGTGCATCCGGGGGGACAAGCACCGGCCGCGCCACCTCAACCTCCCCCGGGGCCGCCCCGGACTCGTTAGCGGCCCCGTCCGGTGATGGCACGGGAGCAGACACCATCACCAGGCCCTCTTGGTCGTACCGGCCGCACGCTCGCGCTCCTCGACGAGCGCCGTCCGCAGCGCCTCAGCGTCCGACCGGATCACCGTCGGGTCAACACCCGCCGCCCGATCGAGCAGCGTGGCGACCCAGTCGCCGGCCTGCCCGTCCCAGCGTCGAGACCTCCAGATGCGATGCCCCGTGAACTCCTCCTGGAGCTGGCGGAGAACCGCGTCTTCCCTTGGCGCATGTGTCTGCATCGTGGGTGTCCTTGCGATCGAACGGCGAGCCCGCCGAGCAGGCCCGAACGGCACGACCACCAGCGTCCCTCCGTCCCACGATCGACAAAGGAGCCTGACAGGGGGCCAGGTGTGGGCCACACTCGATGACGGGAGGTGGCCACGGCATGACCACCGAGAAGCGACGGGACTTCGGCGCCTACCTCAGGCGCCTACGAGGCAGCAGAAGCCAAAGCGCACTCGCCGCCGAGCTATGCGCCCTCATCGGCTCTGACACCCTCACCCGACACGAGATCTCCCGCTGGGAACGCGGCGAGCGCATACCCGACGACTGGTTGCCACACCTCGCGCGCGTCCATAACGTCCCGCTCACCGTCTTGGAGCGCATGGCAGCCGAGGCCCGCGGCAAGACTCCCGGCGCGGACGGTGCCCCGTTCGATCTCTCGCCGTTCTTCCCCGACACCGTCCCGCTCGCCACGCGCCTGGCGAACGCCTGGCACGGCCGCGCCGTCGCCAATGCCGGAGGCAACCCCACGCTCGTCCTGGTCGGCGGCTACGCCGGATCCGGCAAGACCGAGTTCGCCCGTTTCCTCTCCGACCTGTCCGGCTGGGCCTTCCTCGACAAGGACGCCCTCACCCGCCGCCTGGCCGAGCGCCTGCTCATCTCGCTCAACGGCGACCCGCACGACCGCCACACCGACCTCTACCGCGCCGAGGTCCGCCCGCACGAGTACCGGTGCATGATGAACGCCGCCTACGCCAACATCGACTGCGGCGTCTCGATCATCCTCGCGGCCCCGTTCATCGACGAACTCAACAACCCCTCATGGCTGCCACGCCTCACCCACCGCTGCCAGGCCAAGGGCGTGGACGTCACCGCGATCTGGGTACACAGCGACATCGACACCATGCACGAGTACATCGAGCTACGCGACGCCGCCCGCGACGGCTGGAAACTCGCCCACTGGGACGAATACACCGCCGGCCTCAACACCGAAGACCCACCCGAGGCCGCACACCTCACCATCGACAACCGCCTAGGCGCCGCCGTCAGCCTCGCCGACCAGACCCGCCGAGCCCTCACCAAGCTCATCCCATAACCCCAGGTCAGCCAGGCCGTACCCGTGCCCGATGAGAACTTTCTCTACGTCTTCAAGGGCGCCCGCTCCGCGGCCGCCGCCGGACGGTCCGGGCCGGGCATGCGGCCTCTCCGGGCCGACCCGCCCCGGGCCGACCGGCCAGGCAGAGCGGTTTCCTTCATACACAAGCCATCGACTGTGCATGCTGTCGATAGGGTCACCTTGGTGTCAGGCAAGACACGCCTGATCATTTCGGCTGCGTCTGCTGTGGAGGTAAAGCAATGCCGTCGACGCTGACTGGTCTCGTTATGTTCATTGTGCTGTTGCTCCCTGGCTTCGCATATTTGGTTGGTAGAGAACGTGCTGGAGTCGAACGCAAGCCGACAGCGCTTCGTGAGTTGATCTCTATTGTCTCGGCTGGTGTCGTAGCTGATTTGACCGTCATCACTGTTGCCTGGCCTTTGTGGTCATGGGCACTTGACGAAAATGCCCTTTTTGCCAGCCCAGCAAAATACTGGCGGATGCACCCGGGTCTAGTCAGCTTCTGGGCACTCGCTCTTTTGGTCGTTGCGACGCTAGGGGCATTCCTAGCGACAGCTGAATTTTCACGTCAAATGGTCGCTCGAATTATAGGCGAATATCCGCATGAATCCACAGTTTCGGCTTGGTGGCGACTCTTTGAGCTCTGGAAACCTGATTTGGATAAGCAGGTAGGCTGTCTCCTCGAAGATGGGTCCTACGTTGAGGGGATTCTTGCATCATTCAACCGTGCAGGAGATGACCTACCGGATCGAGATCTGATTTTGGTCGAACCAATTCTGTACCGCCCGCCGGACGGCGAGCAGGCGACGCCACACCCTGTCGGTGCTGTCTGTGTTCCCGCTAGGAAAATAGTGCTGATGACCGTCAATTACCTCCTTGCCCCTGGCCCTTAGACTTGGGGGGAAGGGGCGGGGCGGGGGGTTTGGCCGATGGCTCCTTGCCGCTCCCTTGCTGACCTCCCCGCACGCCTCGTTGCCCCTTTTGTCCCTCCTCTACGCGCCTCTGCCCCCTTTCTTCACTTCTGTCCGGCTTTGTCCCCTTGTCGCGCTTATCTTGAGGCATCTGATTCCTTCCCTTTGGTTGCTCGGTGATTGCTCCTCTGACCATACCGAAATCCGTGAAGGTCGGCATGCCGCGCGATGCACAGGCGAAGGTTGCAAGATCGTCGATACAGGCCGCCAATCGAACGTTCGCGAACCAGGGGGCTGCGCCGCCCCCTGGACCCCCGCGAGCCGGGGCACTCATTCGCGCGAGACGGTCTGTCGCACCTTGCGCGTCGTTCGCGCGAACGAGCACCCCGGACCGGTCGGCGAGTGGGGCTCGGGGCGTTGTCAATACAGGCGCTAAAGGCGAATCTGGATGAGTCTGTACGTTCTTGAAATGCAAGGCGTCCGAGATGACTTTCTAGCCCAACCCTGAGGAGTAATGGTTCTCAATAGCCCCCGTATCCTCGCTTCTTTGCGATCTCCAGTCGCTTGCGAAAACATTTCCGAGCCGCTGGGGAGTACGCGACATTGGCCGCCCAAGATAGCTCAACCATTAGTTGTCTTATTCGCATTGGCGGCAGCCCCTGCCCGAAGCGCTTCTGACCTGCACTTTCCCCTACGCCAAGTGCGGCACTGATTTCTGACCAAGGATGCCCCTGGCAGCGCGCTTGAACTACCAGATCGCGGAGCACAACTGGTGCGGCCCACTCGATCTCGCGTGCAAAGACCAAAGGGGAGATTTGCTCAATCAGGTTCTCATCGCTGAACTCTGAGAGGTTGACGCGTGGCCCCCTTTTCATCGGACGATGGCCAAACCGCTTATGCGCCGCGGTCTTGTTCGTATGAAGCAACCCGCCAATCTGTTCCCAGGTAAAGCCAGTGCTTCTGAGACGGACGACCTCCTCTCCGAGCCGCTGCGCGCTTCGACTCTCCTCAATCGACGCGCAGATCATGGCGTCAATGAGCCAACTCGGTTCCTGGAGGGCGGCACAACTCGGGGCCTCCTTCAGTATGAAGTCAAAGATCCTGTAGCGCAGGATCCGGACTACGCCGTGTCGATCATCCGTAGACCCGCGAACTCTGTGCAGCGCCATCCAATCCGTCGGGAAGGCAACCCACAGCCACGATTCGATCATGCCGGAACCTCCCCGTTTGTAGCCCGGATTCGGGGCCTCACTAAGTATACGCCTCGGTCTACTCTGACGATTGTCCCCACGCCACGTGATCGCGAACGTCCACCCAGAGTGGAGCGCAAACGTCCACGATGGGTGGGGCCGCCTTTGCGTCAAAAATTTGACCGATCTTGCTCCGCAGCAGCTAGACGGCCTGTAACACGTCCGCCGGGCCACTCATGGGTACGAAGCCTCGCCTAACTGTCACATTGGTTCCATCGCGCTCGCGCGACTACCGCTCAGTCCAGTGCCATCATCATGAACGTCTGCCAGCCAACTGAGCGTTCTGGCAACAGATTCTTTCCGATCAAGAAAGCAGGTCCGTCACGATGGCTCGCCACCAACATCCTTCTCAGCGGGAACCAAAAAGGATCACAGACCATCTGACGGCCGTATCCGTCCTCATCACCGCCATAGCAGGACTCGTCACCGCCGTAGTTACTCTGATCCACAGTCTGACGTAGAAGGCTGGTGTCTGAGCAGTCGTATGCGATCTAGTACGGAAATCGCACTTGGTCCTATCGGTTGTGAGGTCCCCCCCGCGCTGCGCCGCCTCCGGTGTTCGGGCCGTGGTTGGCCTTGCGGACTAAAGTCGGTTTGCCCTCCGATCCGTGGGTGCTGCCGCAGGTCAGTAGGGTTGCTGTCCAGCAGTTGAGTACAGCAAACGTAGGCTCACAACGGCTTACGTAGCCGGTACGCCGGCACGTTGCAAACCGGGTGGTGCGATAAAGGTCCGTGATCGCCGATCGATCGGGACGAAGAGGTCATGCGGCAGGCGTCGCTGAAGAGGTGGTTGAGCAAGGTCGAACCGGGGGCTCACGCCGCTCCTGGGTCCCCCGTGAGCCGGGGCAGCCGTTCGCGCGAGACGGTCTGTTACATCTTGCGCGCCGTGCGTGCGAACGAGTCCGCACCGGCTGGCGCGGAGTGCTCGGGTTTGCTCACGGAGCTGCTAACAGCGGGGCCTGGACGCTGGTGGAACCGAGGCGTTTCCGGGGCGGGCTGCCTAGCAGGTCAGCAGACGGGTCAGAACGAGTGTGGATCTTGCTTGTGAGGCTCGTAGCGAGCCGGCCACGCACCGGCGCCAAGAGACCTGGCGGTTACGGGTGGAGGCCGGCCGTTCGGTGTAGGTAGTGGCGGACGACGGGCGATTAGCGGGCGATTAGCCACGGTGATCAAGGGGCATTCACGGTCACTCGCGGAACGCGTTAGTCCCAGGTCGGCAGCCTGACGGCCGTGATCGGTTTGATTCCCAAGCTGAAGGTTCGGGGTTCAGCCGTCGTCCTTGATCCTCGTATGGACGTACGTGATGAGGTGATCTGGACACGTGGCGATCGACTCGCCGTTTGGGTAGACGATCGTGAACTCCGCCTCACGCCCGCAGACCTCAGAACCTCCCTGGGCACATTTGCGCGCCCTGCTCTTCTCTGCCCTCGGCGTGTAGTGGTCGGCGCTCCACCCCTTGACTTCGATCTGTGCCATGGTGCGTCCTTCAGCAGGTTGGCCGCTTCGAGGCTCACGGTAGACCGCGTCGGCCGAAGAGCGTAGAGCCTAGGGGAAGCTCGCCATGCCGAATACCGGCCGAAGTCTGGGGACCGGTCGGCGTAGCTGCAGGTCAGGCGCGTTTGACGGTTGGGACTGTAAATCCGCTGTGGCCCAGTGCAGCGCCCGCCGCCTCCTTCCCTGGGTTGGTGCAACTTCTGGCGCTGGGCCTAGCGTCTTGAGACGATCACCAGGCCAGGGACCTGGTGATGCGGAGGTAGTGACATGCGGGCGCGACGCCCCTCGCCGGAGCAAGCGGTAGCGCACTTGGTGTCCGTCGCCTTCATGCAGATCCGGGCCACGGCGGGCCGGCGCAGGCCGGTAGGACTGCCCGCTCAGGACCAGTGCGAGGACTTCGCCTTGTGGATCCGCGAACTCGCCGATGCGTGTCTAAGCCTCACGGGTTCTCTGGGTCACAAGCGGAGACGCGAACGTCGCCGGCGAGCTACTGCACAACTTGGGTACCTGTGGAAGGTGGCCTCACCGAGGCAACTGGGGTGGGCCTGCGATCAATTGGACAGGATCGGCTACGACTACGGCGACTTGATGCGGCTTCGCGACCAGGCACACGCCAAGCTCCGAGAGGACGGTCACCTTCCGAGCGACTGAGCGTGCTAGCGGCGGTGCTAACAACGGGGTTGGATGATCTTGGACGGGTGTGGACGGGCGGGACGTCGCGGGGCTGGCCAGGGGACTTGTGGGGACAGCCCTGGACGGTCCTGAGCTCGCTTGTAAACAGCAGGTTTGGCATCTTCGCTGCCTGCGAAAAATCTTCAAGCTATCTAAAGTTGCTGCGACCTTCGCAGGAACGCGGCAACACCTGCCTCAGGTCTAGCTGATGCGTCCGAGAGCGGTCCTTTTAGTACTCGGGAAGTCGCCTGGCAGCTTGTTCGAGACGTGAGACGGCGCTGTCGAGCGCTTCAGGCACGTAGCTGTGGTGCGCTAGTTTGTCAGCGGCCAGGTTAAGCAGCTCGATCCTCTCAAAACCGCCGAAGTGTGTCAGTTTGTCAGCCGCCAGGTTGAGCAGCTCCACCATTTCAGGATTAAGGCTCTGACGTTGTATGGCATACGCTTCTGTCAGTTCCTCGATGAGGCTGCGCATCACAGACGCTGCTTCTTGGTCGGACGTCTCCAAGCGTGCGATGGCCCTCAACATGAGGGCGTCATGCTGCTGGAGACCGTCCGCGACGATCTTCCGTAGTCCAGAGGGGCTGACTTCACGAAGACGTTTCACTGCCTCGTTGGGATCAGCTTCGTGCTGAGCCTTCCAACGGTGCAGGACGGCGACGGGATACCGTGGCGCGTTGTCAAGTTTGTCGATCAAACTGTGATGAGGATGGCAGAAAATCATGAGATTCTCGATGGCACGACGCTCATCGTCAGTCATGGAGGAGTCGTAGCGTGGACCATTGCAGTTAGCGGCACGGATATGTGCGATCTGGCCAATCAGGTGCCAGTAGCCATCTCTCTCGCGGAACACCGGATCAGGGCAACCTGGGTAGTAGCAGAGTCCGCCGCTCAGATAGCCCAAGGATGACAGGGTGTTTCTGTCGTACGAACGCGGACCGGCCATGTCGGCTCCTCGTTCCTCATGGAGGGCTGCCTACAGTACAGAAGGTTCGACTCTTTGGAGAGTGTCTGGCAGGTGACTGTGCCGAATACAGGCCGAAGTTCGCCAAACGCTCGACGTAGACGCAGGCCAAAGGAGTTGAGCGGTGGGACTGTAAATCCGCCGCCCAGCGCGCCAAGGTCCGTACTGGTGTCAGCCGGTCCAGGTGATGTCGAAGACGCGGATGATTTCGGCTGTGTCGTCGACGTAGAAGGAGACCAGGCCGTAGGTGCCGAAGATGACTTGGCGGTATTCGGGTTCGTCGTTGGCGAGGGCCATGGCGTCCCAGGGGCGTTCGGCCACGTCGGCGAGGGAGGTCACCAGGGCGTCGAAGGCTACGGGAGGTAGGCCGGCGATCTGGGCGAGTGCGGTCGAGTGCAGCTCGACGCGGTAGTTCAACGAGCGCCGTCCGTGCGCTGGGACCATCCTGGGATCGCTTCGCTCGCGGGCGTGAAGACGGCCGGGTCGCCCGTGCGTGCTTGCTGTGCTCGTTCGGCGAAGTCGGGGCGGGCGTAGGCAGTGGCTCGCATGTGCCACAGGCGAAGGACCTCTTGGAGTTGGCGGTAGCGCCAGAGCTCGTGTGCGGCATCGAGGGCGCTGCGGTAGTCCTGTATGAACCGCTCTCGGTCGTCGTGGGGCAGGCGCCGGATGATGTCTTCCGGATCGAGTGGGCCATGATCGAGTGGTTCAGCCGTCATGACGCCCCTCCTCATTACTCAGTCCCCATGCCAGCCCTCACCATGAGTCTACGGGCTGGGCCGTCCGGTAGAGGGCGCATGCTGGGCGTTCGAAGGGGTGGCGCGCCCCGGTGGGTGGTCGTCGTCCTCCCCGTGCCACTGGCCGGGAAGTACAGCACGGAAGTACCGCAACAGAGGCTTACGACTGCTGGCACCCACGACTAGGCGCACACGGGTCTACCTGCGGTGATGGCCCTGGTTGTGGGGTGGCCGGTTTCTTGTAAACAGAAGGTTAGGGGTTCAAGTCCCCTCGCCGGCTCCCAGCTCAGAGGCCCCTCGCGATCACCGCAAGGGGCCTCTTGCACAACGGTGGGAGGCATGGGATTCAGCCACCGGACAGAGCGCCGCTCATGGCCGGGACTGTCTGAAAGTCTGTGGGTGAGGCGGTGATCGGTTTTCAGTTCAGGGTGATGCGGTCACCGTAGTGCAGCG
>NZ_BAAAMR010000071.1:0-55309 GCF_039529375.1 Actinomadura napierensis | reverse complement strand
GCGACGCCGAAGGCGCCCTTGACTTTGGAGGGGCGGCCCCGTACGCCAGCGCCACCCCACCACACGAACACCCTTCCCACTAACAGCCGAATACCCCGTGCACCAACTCCGCAAGACAATGATATGCGTCGCTCCAGGAATGGCGATCAGAGCCCCGGTTCAGGCGAGCGACATACGGAGGTCGATGTTCACCACACGGTCGCTGAAAGGCTGCTGAGGACCCCAATGGCCGTTCCCGCACTGCGATCATCCACAGGCGGTGTCGCCGACGGCGTCCACCCAGCTCATCACGAGCCCGCCGGACGCTCCCGTCGCGGCCAGCGCCAGGCCAGCGCCAGGCCGCCGCTTGGCCGCCTGGCGAAGGTTCCGGGCACCGCGCCGCGCAACTCCCACGCGTCGCCGTCGTAGACCGCCCAGTAGATCGACGTGTCGGCGCCCGGGCCCGCGCCAGACCATGTAGAGCGGACGCCGCCCGGATCCGGACCGGGCCCGCGACGAGGCGGCCGACGTCCTCAACGCCTCGCCCTGATCGCCGGGCTGCGCCGCCGGCCCGGGGGCTACGCGGCGGTTCTGAGGCCGGACAGGTCGCGGGGGACGACGGAATTGCGGTCGGTCACGCGGTTTCCGAGGGACAGTTGCGGCCAGAGCCCGGACAGTTCCTGCCGGCTGCGCTCGCTCCACGCGCGGGCTTCGGGGCTGTGGGTCTTGTAGAAGTTCAGCGCGTAGCCGCCGGTGTGGACGCGGACGAGGGTGAAGCCGCCGGGGTATTCCTTGACGGCCCCCACCTCCTGCTGGACGACGCGGGGCGCCAGCGGGAACACCGAGCGCTGGTTCCGGTGGGTGTGGCCCGCGTGGTGGAGGAAGACGCCCGGGGTGCGGGCGTAGGCGCCGAGAATGCGGAGCGATTGGCCGGCGTCGAGGGAATGGGTGCCGGTGATGGACAGCGGGTCGTTCTCGGTAAAGACCGGGTGGTGGCCGAAGACGAGGGTGGGGCGGTCGGGGTCCTTCTTGAGCTCGGATTCGAACCAGGCGTGCTGTTCGGCCGAAAGGCCGCCCGAGTCGCCACCGTCGCCGGGCTTGTCGTAGGTGTCGAGGCCGATGACGCGGAGGCCGCGCAGGTCGTGGGAGTAGTACGTGCGGCCGGACGGGAAGAACGCGTCCTGGAAGCAGTCGTTCCCCTGGTACTCGCCGACCGTGCAGGTGGAATAGGCGGCGCCTTCGTGGGCGCGGTCATGGTTGCCGCGGGCGACGAAGTAGTTGCCGAACGCGTCGAGAATGCTCTTGGCCTTCAGCAGGTCGGCGGGGGCCGCTTCGCTGGAGACGTCCCCGGCGGCGAGGAGGTAGTCCGCGCCGCGCGCATGGGCGTCCTCGATGAGCGCCTTCGCCATGATCTCGGGATAGGGCGGGTGCCCGGGAATCTGCGAGATGCCTTTGATCCAGGGGAGCTGGCCGACGAGTCCGGCGACCGTTTCGCCGAGATGCAGGTCGTTGCAGAGCGCGATGGAGAAAAGGTGCTCGCCCGGCGGCGGCTGGGGCGTGGTGAAGGCGAACGTGTCGTCCTGCGGAGTGCCCGCGGCCTGGCCGGCCGCGAGCCCTGTCGCGGTGGCGGTCCGGCCATTCGAGCGGGCCTTGTAGTAATAGGTGCGGCCCGGTTCCAGATCGGTGAGCTCGACGTAGTGGTACGGGGTCCCCGACGGGCCGTGGGCGGTGCGGGTGAGGCGGGACGGGTGCGTCCCGTAGACCACTTCGGCGTCGGACGGGACGGGCTCCATCCGGCCCAGCCCGTCGTCGGTGCCCGCGGCGCCGGTGTACCAGGTGAGGACGGCGGACGTCTCGGTCAGCGTCACCAGTTCGAGGTTCACCGGGCGGACGGCGCCGGCGGCGCGCGCGGGAGGCGGGTCGAGAGCGGGCAGCAGGCCCGCCCCCGCCACGATCGCGCTCCAGCGCAGCAGCTCGCGGCGGCCGGGACGGCAGCAGATCATGATCGCCACGCTGGCACCCCGGCGGCCCGGAGGCCAGCCCCCTAACCGAACGTTCACCGGACCGCCGCCCGCGGCGACGGCCGGGTGCGACGTCACGTCGGCCCGCACGGCGGGCGGCACCGCCGCGACGGCGAGCCCCAGCCCGCCGGTGGCCGGGCCGCACCGGGGAATCCGGTGTCCTCAGCCAGCCGGCCGGGTCAGGTTTGGACGGCGGCGAGGCGTTCCTCGCGGAGGCGGCCGGCCCACGAGTCGTCGATGGGCTGCAGGTCGCGGCCGACGGCCCAGCGCAGCAGCAGGTCGGCGAGGCCCGGGTTGCGGACGAGCGCCGGGCCGTGCATGTAGGTGCCGAGCACGCGGCCCGCGTAGGCGCCCTCGTAGCCGTCGCCGTTACCGATGCCGTGCAGGACCTTCGCGAACGGGCGGGCGTTCGGGCCGAGCCGGGTGACGCCCTGGTGGTTCTCGAAGCCGGTGATGCGCGGGACGTTCAGCTCGCCCGCGACGTCCCCGACGATCTCGCCGACGGCGCGCTGCTCGCCGCGCCCGGAGCTGATGTCGAGCAGGCCGAGGCCGCGGACCGGCTGGCCCTCCTCGCCGCCGAACTCGTGGCCGAGCAGCTGGTAGCCGGCGCAGACCGCGAACACCACCGCGCCGGACTGCACGGCGCGGGCGAGGCCGCCGTCGCCGAGCAGCCGCTGCGCGGCGAGGATCTGCGGGCGGTCCTCGCCGCCGCCGAGCAGGTAGATGTCGCCGTCGGAGGGGACGGGCTCGTCCGAGCGCAGGTTCACGGTCTCGGTCGGGATGCCGCGCAGCGCCGCGCGCCGCTCCAGGACGATCGTGTTGCCCTGGTCGCCGTAGGTGCTGAGCAGGTCCGGGTAGATCCAGACGATCTTGATGCGGTCAGACGACACGGCCGTACCTCGTTCGGATGTTCTGGAAGGCGGTGTAGTTGGCGATCACGTCCAGGTGCCCGGGCGGGACCGCCATGACGGCCTGGTCGAAGTCGTCCACCACGGTGAACGAGACGTCGGCGGCCTCGAGGCGGGCGGCGAGGTCGATGCGGCGCTCGCCGGCGATCCAGACGGGACGCCCGCGCAGGATCCGGTAGTCGACGTCCCACAGCCAGGAGGTGTCGCGGCCGTCGGGGCCCTGCGCGTTGATCGACAGGGCGACGGGGCCGGGCGCGGGCTGCAGGACGTCGAACGCCTCCAGCCAGCCCGCCGGGTTCTTCGACAGCAGCAGCCGGAGCGTGCGGCCCTCGTGCTCGACGGTGGTGTAGCGGCCGGCGACCGACCGCACCTGCGACAGCAGCGGCAGCGCCTGCTCGGGCGGGACGCCGAACTGGGCGACGACCGCGAGCGCGATCAGCGCGTTGGACCGGTTGGCGCGGCCGGGCAGCGACAGCTGCGCCAGCGAGAACGCGCGGCCGTCCGGGCCGGTGATCTGGTCGCCCTTGAGCGCCCAGTCGGGGCGGGGCCGCCGGAAGTGACACTGCCGGCACGCCCAGTCGCTGTCCTCGTCGGTGTCCTGCCGGTCGAGGGGGCCGCCGCACTCGGGGCAGCACCAGGAGTCCTCGCGCCAGTGCTGGCCCGCGGCGACCCATGTCACGCTCTTGGCGGACGACGCACCCCAGGTGACCAGCGGGTCGTCGCAGTTGGCGATGACGTGGCTGTTGGGGGACGCCTCCAGCGCGCGCCGCCACTTGCCGGCGAGCAGCCAGATCTCGGCGGCGCGGTCCATCTGGTCGCGGCTGAGGTTCATCAGCGCGACGATGTTCGCGCCGGTCTCCCTCAGCACCATCGGGACGTACTTCTCGTCGCACTCCAGCACGCCGTAGCGGGCGGTGGGCGCGGACGCGAGCGCGGACACGTGCCCGGTGGGCATGTTCGCGCCGAACGCGTTGGTGGCGACCTCGCCCAGCGGGGTCATCGCCGAGGTGATCAGCCGGGTCGTCGTCGTCTTGCCGTTGGTGGCGGACACGAGGACGAGCTTGCGGTCCTTGGCGAGGCGGGTGAGCAGCTCCGGATCGAGGCGCAGGCCGATCCGGCCGCCGATCACCGAGCCGTCCCCGCGGCCCGCCATCCGGGACATCTTGGCGGCCGTACGACCGAGCGCGACGGCCAGCTGCGAACGCAGCGGAAGATCGCTCATGGACTCCGTCTTCTCTGGATGCGCCTGTCTCGTTCGACTGCGCGGTCTTGTCGGGTGCGCCCTGAACCGCTCCGAGCCTAGCCGCTGCGCGCAGCGCTCGCGGCGCGCCAGGCCCGTCGCGGCGGCCGGTATGCGCGGTTCTCCGGCGGCGCGCCGCCGCCCGCCCTAAGATGTGAGCAGCCTCACAGGCGACCCGGTAAACCACCGGCGGCAATCTTGACCGGCACCGAGATGTCGTGATTCGGTGCGAGCCCGTTAGCGGTGAGTCCAGATTCCCATCCACGCGCCCTCGAACGCCATCACCCACTACTTTTGTCGGAGCCCCGCCGGCTTGCGGGGTTCCCTGGAGATGTGCGGGGAGGGCGCCCGCCCGAACCGGCGGGCCGAGTTTCGCGAAGCGTGGCAAGCGGCGACAAGGCGAGGTCAGAGCGATGCAGTGTCCGACGTGCGGTTCTCACACGCCCGGGACGCTCGGCAAGTGTTCGAACTGCGACGCGCCCATCGACGTGTACTCGGTCGGGCCGCTGCCGGCTCCGGTGCCGGACGGCTCCGCGGCGCTCGGCGGGACGGCCGGGCTGGACGAGAAGACCATGATGGTGCCGCCGCCGACGCCCGCGTGGGCGTCCGCCAACCCGCCGCCCGGCGACCCGGAGTCCACCGCGACGTGGACGTTCGACCCGGACGCGGAGGGCTACACCCCCTCCGGCGGCATGCCGGCCCTGCCCGCAGGCAACGGCAACGGCGGCGGGCACGGCGCCACGGGCGGCGGCACGAACGGTGCCGCCCTCCCTCCGCCGCCGATGTGGGCCGGGCAGCCGGACACCGGCGGTCAGCCGCAGGTGCCGGCAGGCATGAACGGCCAGGCACAGCCGGGCATGAACGGCCAGGCACAGCAAAGCGTGAACGGGCAGGCGCAGCCGGGTGCGAATGCGCAGCCAGGCGCCACCGGGCAGGCGAACGGGTATGAGCAGCCGGCGCTCGGTGCGCCGCCCGCGGCCGGCGCGCCGGCGCTGCCGCCCGCCGGCGGGATCGGCGGCCGCTCCCTCGCCCCGGAGGCGCCGCCGACGCCGGTCGAGTCGATCGTCCCGGACTCGTGGTTCGCCCAGCCGCGCAAGCCCGACCCGCAGGAGGCCGCGGACGCCACGCAGGTCTACGGGCAGCAGCAGCCGCAGCAGCCCGCCGGCCAGGCGTGGGGCGCGCCGCTGCCGATCGCCGGCTCGCAGCCGCAAGCCGAGGCGACGATGCTCGACGCGGACGCGGGGCGGCTCGCGTCCGGCCCGATGGGGGCGCCGCTCGACGGGCGCACCCGGATGGACTTCGGGCAAGGCGGCGGCTTCGACCAGACCCGGATGGACCCTGGCGGCACGTCCGTCATGGGCGCTCCCCCGATGGGCCCCGGCGGCCCGGACGGGTACGGCGCCCCGATGGGGCAGGGCATGCCGATGGGGCAGATGAGCCCGATGGGCCCCGGCGACCCCGCCTATCCCGGCTACCCGCCGCCCCCGGCGCGCTCCGGCGGCGGGCCGAGCAAGCCGCTGCTCATCGGTGTCGCGGCCCTCGTCGCCGTGGCGCTCATCGCGGTGGCGTTCGTCGTGTGGCCGTCCGGCGGCGGCAAGAACGAGGCGTCGCCGAAGGCGTCCGAGTCGTCCACCAAGCCGGTCTCGCAGCACGAGAAGGTCAGCCCCAAGGAGAAGGAGCAGGCCGAGGCGATGAGCGCGGTGCTGAACGCCAGCGTCGACGCCCGCCGCGTCCTCGCCGGGGCGCTGTCGCGGACCGGCAAGTGCAAGGACATGCCGACCGCGATCCAGGGGTTCCAGCAGGCCGTCCAGCGCCGCCAGAACCAGCTGACGCGGACCCGCCAGCTCCAGGTCGCCCAGCTGACCAAGGGCGAGCAGTTGCAAACGTCGCTGGCTCAGGCGCTGCAGGCGTCGTTGCAGGTCGACCAGCTGCTGCTGAACTGGGCGCGGCAGAGCGGGGCGCACTGCCACGGCAAGCCGAAGCCGAACGCCGCGCACGTGCCGGGCCGCGCGCAGGGCGAGCGGCGCGCGACGCTGGCCAAGCAGCGGTTCGTCGCGCTGTGGAACCCGGTGGCGAAGAAGACGGGTCAGCCGGCGCGCAGCTGGCAGCGGGTGTGACCGCCGGACGGCCGCGCGCACAACGGTCGCGCCCGTGACGGCCGGGCGGGAGTGACCGTCCGATCACAACCGGGTTGCGACCCGCGGGCGGCCCATCCGCTGCGGGGAATGGGGCAGTATCTTGTCACCGATGCACCTCACGGGGTAAGGGGCTGTTATGCGGTGTCCGGGCTGCGGAAGCGACACCAATCCGGCGCTTCCCCGTTGCACGCGCTGCAACGCGCCGGTGGACCCGGCCTCGTCCGGCGGTCCCGGCCATACCGTGGCCGCGGGTGAGGAGACGTCCCGCGACCCGTCCGCGGAGGACGAGACCACGCGCGACTACGGGGTCCCGCCCGCCCCCTCGGGCGGCCTGTTCGAGAAGCCGTCCGCCGGCGCTCCAGGGCCCGCGCCGGGCGGTTTCGGGGGCGGCTACGGCGATCCGCTGCCGCCTCCCTGGGTCCCCGTTCCCGACCCGCCTGAGCAGCCCGAACCGTGGCGGCCCGACCACACCACGCCCCTGCCGCCGTCCGGGGAGCACGCGACGCGGCTCGGGGCGGAACCGTGGGGCGAGACGTCGACGCAGCTCGGGCCGGAACCCTGGGCGGCCGAGCCCGCCATCTGGCAGCCGCCGGCGCCCGCGAAGCGGAACGGCGCGCTGTTCCTCCTCATCGGGGCCGGTGTGGTGCTGCTCGTCGTGGTCGCGCTCGGCATCGTGTTCTGGCCGAGCGGCTCCGGCAAGCCCGCCCGGTCCGTCGCCGGCCCCGCGTCGTCGGCGTCGGGGCAGCCCGTCACGACCGACGACGAGAGCCCCAGCGACTCCCCCTCGCCGGACGACTCGCCCAGCGGCGACATGACGACGCAGGCCCGCGCGGTCGACGGGCTGCTGGACGCGATGGCGCAGACCCGCTCCGAACTCGGCACCGTCGTCGAGGAGGGCTGCACCACCGGGGGCCTGCAGCGCATCCACGACGAGCGCCAGGGACAGCTCGACCGGGCCAACGCCCTCGACGTCAGCGCGCTCGACAACGGCACCGCGATGAAGGACGCGCTCGTCCGGGCGCTTCAGGCGTCGGTCGAGTCGAACCAGCGCTACCTGGACGTCGCGCCCGGCTGCCCGTCCGACGACGACGTGGCGGGCGCCAACCAGGAGGCGTCGGACGCCAAGAACGAGTTCATCGGCTACTGGACGCCCATCGCCCAGCAGGCCGGACTGCCCGCCCGCGACGGCGACAACATCTGACGGCTGACCCGTCGTACCGGTCTGTCGACCGAGGCTGGTCATGCATCAGATTCATGTCTGCCCATATCGAACATGCGTTTGCCTGATGTGACTCCGGTCGCTTCACTGGGTCGACGATGACCGACCCGAGGTGAAGCCGATGACCGATCCCGCCCCGCCCGTCTCCGATCTCGACCTGTTCGACGACACGGTGCTCGTCGACCCCTACCCGTCCTATGCGGCGCTGCGCGATCTCGGCGCCGCCGTCCACCTCCCGGCGAACGACGTGTACGCGCTCACGAGGTACGACGCGATCCGCGACGCCCTGGGCAACTGGGAGACGTTCTCCTCCGCCGGGGCCATCGGGTTCAACCCGGCGGTCAACGAGGCGCTGACCGGCACGTCCCTCGCCTCGGACCCGCCGATGCACACGCGGCTGCGTGCGGCGCTGACCGCGAACCTGTCGCCGCGGGCGCTGCGCGGGCTCAAGGACGGGATCGCCGCCAAGGCCGACGCGCTCGTCGCGGAGCTGGCCGCCAAGGGCTCGTTCGAGGCCATCGACGCGCTGGCCCGCGCCTTCCCGCTGGAGGTCGTCGCGGACCTCATCGGGTTCACCGGCCATGTCCGCGCCAACATGCTGCGCTGGGGCCAGGCGGCGATGCAGGTCATCGGGCCGATGAACCGGCGCACCGAGGAGAGCTTCCCGATCGCGGGCGAGCTGTACGCGTGGTGCTCGGGCGTCACCGCCGACGACCTCGCGCCCGGCTCGGTCGGACGCGGGATCTTCGAGGCCGAGACCCGCGGCGACATCCCGCCCGGCACCGCCGGCCACATCATCCACCAGTACCTGGGCGCCGGCGTCGACACCACGATCGCGTCCATCGGCAACATCGTCGCGCTCTTCGCCGCGCACCCCGAGCAGCTCGCGCTGGTGCGGGGGGACCCGTCGCTGGTGCCGGCCGCGTTCAACGAGGTGCTCCGCTACTGGGCTCCCGTCCACGCCTGGGGACGCCGCGCGACCCGCGACGTGGAGGTCGGCGGCGTCCTGATCCCGGAGGGCGCGAAGGTCGCGATCCTGTTCGGCGCCGGCAACCGGGACCCGCGCCACTACGACGACCCCGATGTGTTCCAGGTCGAGCGCAACCCGGTCGACCACCTGTCGTTCGGCTACGGCCCGCACGGCTGCGCCGGGCAGGGGCTGGCCCGCCTGGAGGGCCACGCGGTCATCGAAGCCCTGGCGCGCCGCGTCGAGCGGCTCGTCGTCGGCACCGCAGTGCGGGTGCCGAGCAACATCACCCGGAGCATCGAAGAGCTCCCCGTCCTGGAAGTGTTCCCCGCATGAAGATCGTCCTCGACCGCCCCCGCTGCGAGGGGCACGGCCTGTGCGAGGAGGCC
Source organism: Actinomadura napierensis (assembly GCF_039529375.1). Taxonomy (NCBI): domain Bacteria; kingdom Bacillati; phylum Actinomycetota; class Actinomycetes; order Streptosporangiales; family Thermomonosporaceae; genus Actinomadura; species Actinomadura napierensis. The sequence goes on along the minus strand of NZ_BAAAMR010000071.1, from coordinate 46,448 downwards.
GCGCCGCAGCTGATGCATCTTGACGACGACGGCGAACTCGTCCTCGACCGCGAGGAGATCGGTGACGCCGAAGCCCCGCTGGCCAACGCCGCCGTCCGGGTCTGCCCGGTCGCGGCCCTGCGCCTCGCGTGAGCGCCCCGATCAGGCGGATCGTCGTCGCCGGCAACGGAATCGCCGGGCTCACCGCGGCGGACGCGCTGCGGGCGAACGGGTTCGACGGGGAGCTGACCATCGTCGGCGACGAGCCGCACGCGGCCTACAGCCGTCCGGCGCTGTCGAAGGCGCTCCTGCTCGACAGCGGTGACATGGCGTCCCACGTGCTTCCGGCGGCGACGCACGGGGCGAAGGAGATCCTTGGGGTCCGAGTGTGCGGGCTGGACGTGAAGCGCCGGCTCGTCGGCCTCGACGACGGCTCCGACCTCCCGTATGACGGGCTCGTGATCGCCACCGGTTCCCGCGCACGGCGGCTGTCCGGCCTGCCCGGTGAGTTCACCCTGCGCGGGCTGGACGACGCGCTGGCGCTGCGCGGTCGGCTCGTGGGCCGTCCACCGGTCGCCGTGGTCGGCGGCGGACCGCTCGGCATGGAGATCGCCTCGGCGTGCCTGGCGGCGGGCTGCCGGGTCACGCTCGTGTCCCAGGGCGTCCCCCTGACCGCGCAGCTGGGACCGTACCTGGCGGACGTCTTCCTCACGGCGGCCGTGGAACGTGGGCTCACCATCGTCCAGACCGGCGCCGCCCGGATCGAGGGGGATGCGGGAGACGCCCGGGCCGTCTTGGACGACGGCACCGCCGTCGAGGCCGAGCTGGTGGTGTCCGCTATCGGCGACGTCCCGAACACCGAGTGGCTCGGGGGCACGGGCCTGGCGGACGGCGGCGTCCTCCGGGTCGACTCGCGCGGGCTCGTCCGTTCCGGCATCGCGGCGGCCGGTGACCTTGCGGCGTTCCCGACGCCGTACGGCCTGCGGCGCATCCCGTTGTGGAGCAGCGCGATCGAGCAGGCGAAGGTGGCCGCAGCCGCCCTCGTGCGGGGAGATGAGGCGCCGCCGCTCCAGTTCCAGCCGTATTTCTGGACCGAGCAGTTCGGGCTCAGTCTCAAGGCCGCGGGTCATCTGCCGGTGGACGGAGAGCCGGTGTACGTCGAGGGTGAGCCCGGCGGGCCGGGCCTGATGCGCTGGTCCCACGGTGACGGCTCCGGTACGGCCGTGGCGCTGAACCACCGGATCCCGATCCCCCGGCTGCGCCGCGTGAGCCGAACCGCGGCTTGAATCAGGCCGCCGCGTAGAGTTTCGTCGCGATGAGCGATGACGGCGGGGGCACCACGGGTTCCGGGTTGGACCGGCTGGCGTCGGTCAACCTCAACCTGCTGGTGCCGCTCCTCGCGGTGCTGGAGGAGCGCTCGGTGACCAAGGCCGCCGAGCGCGTCGGCCTGACCCAGCCCGCGATGAGCCACGCTCTCGGCCGGATGCGGCGCCTGCTCGGCGACGATCTCCTCGTCCGGCAGGGGAACGCCGTCACAATGACCCCCCGCGCGATGGAGCTGATCGCACCGTTGCGGGCGACGCTCCAGCACGCCGCGGACGTGGTCGCCTTCCCCGGCTTCGATCCGGCGACGGACCGCCGGGTCATCACCATCGCGATGACCACCAGTACGGCGTTCGTCCTCGGAGGCCGGCTGGGGCGGCTCGTGGCGGAGCGGGCCCCGAACGCGACGCTGCGCCTGCGCACGATCACGGTGCCGACCGAGTCCACGTTCACCGAGCACGGCGTCGACGCCGTCCTGATCTCCGAGGGGTTCGCGTCGCCGCATCCGCGCGAGCGCCTGTACGACGACCGCATCGTGGTGGTGGCCTCGGCGGACACGCCGCCGGAGGCGAGCGCGCTCGACCTGCTGACCACGCAGCCGCACATCGTCGTGGACACCGAGCGGCGGCCCTTCCCCTACTCGGTGCTCGACGACAAGGGGATCGGCTACCGCGTCGGCCAGCTGGTCTCGGACTTCCTGCTCGTCCCGTACCTGGTCGGACGCGCCGGCGGTGTCGCCCTGCTCCGCTTCCGGGTCGCCGCCGAGATGCGGGACCTCGTTGGCCTGCGGGTCGAGGAGTTCCCGTTCCCGCTCCCCGGGCTGGGCATCGACATGGTCTGGAACCCGCATCTGGGCGACCGCCACTTCATCGAATGGCTGCGCCTGCTCCTCTTCGACGCGGCGCGCCCCTGACGGAACCAGGGTGCCCCGCCCCGGTCAGCCGCCCATGCCGACCGCGGCGGCGAGGGCGCGGACGGCTTCGGCCAGCGCCGCCACGCCGGCGACGCGGCGGCCGAGCCGGGCGAGGGCGCCGCCCATGCGCTCGGGGTCCGGGTCGTCCTCCTGCGCCTCCTCGTGGACGTCCGCGAGGTCGCGGCGGGCCCGCGCCGCCTCGGGCAGCTCGGCGGCGTGCCGCTCCAGCAGCGCCTCGACGCGGGCGAGGGCCTCGGTCACGTCCGACCCGGCCGCGCCGGCGATCTGCTGGTTCTGGGTGACGTTGTCGCCGGTGGCGACCTGGCCGGACACGTTGGCGTGCCCGCCGATGCTGATGCCCCGGTCACCGTGCTGGGCCATGCCGTCCTCCACGAGGTCAGGGGTTGATGCGCGTCTGCCGCTGCTCGACGCTGTGTCCGGACGCGACCTGCCCGTGGACGGTGCCGCCGGTCATGATGACGCCCTGGTTCAGGATGACGCCGGCCTGCGCCCGGTAGGCCGACACGTCGATCCCGCACTCGTCCGACAGGTAGTCGAGGATCGCCTCGTTCACCCGCCGCTCGATCAGCCGCATGTACTTGTCGACGTCCGTCTCCTGGACGAACGTCGCGAAGCCGTCCTCGGCGAACAGCTCGCGGACGCTGATCCGCGCGCCGTAGTCGTGCGAGGTCTTGCGCGCCGGGTTGCCGGACGAGGTCGCCGCGACGAGGCTGCGGGCCATCGTCCAGCAGGTGGTGAGCATCCGCGGCCAGGCGAGCAGCGTGCCGGCCAGCACGGTCCGCCAGCTCTCGGTCAGCGTGCGGAACAGCAGGGTCACCGCGTCCCAGTCGGGCAGGCGGTCGACGATGCGGTACTCCTCGCGGACGGGCGGCAGGACCGTCGTGACGAACTGCCCGTAGAGCATGCGCCCCTCGACCGCGAGGTAGACGAACGCCGAGAGCACGACGTCCTTCTCCTCGGCGGGCGCGACGGGGCGGCCGTCCGGCGCGTCGATCGCCTGGCCGTGCCCGGCGACGGTGATGCGCTGGTAGCAGCGCAGGTCGCCCTGCGGATGCCGCATCATCGCCTCGACGGCCTCGGCCGAGGCGACGGAGAACGGGACCCCGGCGGTCGCGTCGATCAGCGGGTGCCCCTGGAACCAGCGGCCGCTGACCGCGTCGACGGGGCGGGGCCGCTGCCCGCACCGGCCGCGGCCGACGATGTGGACGTCGCTGACCAGCCCGGTGATGCGCTCGTTCGGGGGAAGCGGGGACCGGTCCGGGACGGGCTCGCCGGGCCGCGGCGGCGGCGCCTCGTCCCGCATCCGAAGGATCTTGGTGCGGATGCGGTCGTGCATGGTGACCGCGTCCACCCGCCGGGGGCCCGGGGAGGCCGCGTCGCCGTTCGGGGAGGCCCCATCGCCGTCCGCAGCGCCTGGCCCGGACGCGGCGCGGTCCAACTCCAGCGCGATCGACCAGACGCGGGACCAGGGCGCCGTCACGTCGCCCGCGCCGATGAAGGGGTTGGCGCCCGAGTAGAGCGTCACGTTGCCGTGCTGCGCCGACCGCACCCGGTCGAGCACCAGCCGGACCCGTTCGCTGTACGAGCGCGGCCCGGGCCCCGAGGCGCCGGGCCCGAGGTCGCGGGCCATGACGTGGAAGACGACCGCGAGGTGGATGAACACGACCGTCGCCATCACGAGGAACAGCAGCATGATGGTCAGCAGCACGTGGTCGGTCTGCAGCGAGTCGAGGAAGCCGGTGTTGTCCTGCTCCTCGTAGCCCTCGAAGCCCTGCTGCTGATCCCGCAGCCCGAACAGGACCACCGGCAGCAGGCTCAGGGCCGCGAACCAGCCGAGCGCCAGCCGCCACCGCCACCGCAGCCGCCGCCACGGGACGTGCAGCAGCATCGTGACCAGGAGGTAGAGCGCGGCGATGGCCGGCACGAGCATCCACGCGACGACGAACACGGCGATGATCGCCAGGTCGCGGACGAGCCGGAACCGGCGGGCCCGCACGGCGTGCAGGATCACCGGTCCGAGGTCGAAGCCGAAGGACGGCACGACGGCGCGGTGCTCGTCGTCCAGGAACTCGGCGATGACCCGGTCGCAGAGCCGCCGGTCGAGGTAGACGGCGGCCGACAGGTAGCGGGTGGCGCTCTGCAGCGGCTGCCCGGCCGTGTCGGCGGCCTGCGGCGCGTGCCGGAAGAAGGGCTCGGGAGGGATCCGCGGGTGCCCGCCGGTGTCCCGCGGGTGGGTCCGGTCGTCGGTCTGCGGGTCCATGTGCCGCTTCCTCCGCGGGTGGGCGGGCCGGTCCGAGGGAAGAATCTAGCGGCGAGCGTGCCGTTCGGGTGGATTATCACCGAATCGTGATCGCATCGTCGTCGACCGCTCACGCATCGTCGGCGCCGCCCGGTTCGGCTTCGGGGACGCGGGACAGGAAGGGAAGGCCGGCGGACGGGTCGGCGAACGGCTCGACGAACCGTTCGGGCCAGCTCAGCACCGGTTCCAGCCATGACTCGGCGCGCATCGCCCCGGCGACGTGCTCGATCTGCTCCTCCTCGGGGAGGCCGATCGCGATGACGGCGAGGTCGGCATAGAAGCCCGCGTTGTCGTCGTCGCCTTCGAGGGCGGTGAGGGCGAGCGGGCGATTGCGGTCCAGCTCCATCGACAGCGGGTGGCGGCGCAGCGCGCGCAACCGGTGGCCGAGCTTCGGCGCGGGCGGCTGCTTGAGGCCGGGCAGCTGGTAGTCCAGCGGCGGCGCGGGCGCGTGCTTGTCGGGGACGCCCGCGCCGTAGGGGAACAGCCGGTCCAGCTCGTGCAGCCAGCGGAGCTGCGGGATCACCCAGTTCGGGCCCGGGGCCGCTTCGGACGTGCCGCCGCCGAGCAGCCGCTGCGCGACGGCGGCCGCGGTGGCGGTCAGCTCGGACGGCGGGTACACGGTGCGCAGCGCCCATGACCGGCGGGTCACGGCCCGTTCCAGGACGGTCGCGAGCGCGCACTCGCGCAGCCGGGGCGCCAGCCGCGACCAGGCCCGGCCCAGCTCCGGCGGGACGGCGGGCACCGGGCGGTTCACCACGTGCGCGAGGACGAGGGTGTCCGCCCACAGGCGCAGCCACGCCCAGTCCGGATGGCCCGCGACGAGGTCGGCCTCGCGCAGCTCGTAGAGGGTGCAGGCGCGGCCCGACCGGCACTCGCAGCCGCACGCCGCCGACCGGCGGCCGTCCACGGGAGGCGGCGGGCCGGGCAGCTCGGCCTCGCGCCCCTCGCCGAGCGGGACGCGGACGCGCAGCGGGCGGTCCATCCCGTCGGCGAACACCGCCGCGACGCCCGGACGCAGCGACACCACCTCGCGGGACTGGTCGGCGTCGAGATTCATCGCCGCGCCGACCTGGTGCCGGTCGTCGTGGGCGGGCAGCCGGTGCACCACCTTCAGCGCGGTGTTCTTGATCACGTCGGGGACGAGCTTGGTCGGGATCTGCTCGGCGACGATGATGCCCTCGCCGTACGCGCGGATCTCCGCGAGCATCCCGGCGAACAGCTCGACGGCGTGCGAGCTGCCGCGCTCGGGCCCGCGGTTGCGCAGCAGCCGGTGCGCCTCCTCGATCACGATGACGTGCCGCAGCGCCGGGCCGTCGGAGCGGTCGCGGCGCCGCTCGCGCATCCGCAGGTGCTCGACGATCCGGATGATGAGGGTGCCCATGAGGAACGCCTTGTCCTCGTCGTTCGCGACGTCCTCGATGGCCAGGACGATGTTGTCGCGCAGCATCCCGCCGATGTCGGCCGGGTGGCCGCCCTCGAAGAACCGTCCGGCGGAGCCGATCCGCAGCGAGCGGAGCCGGACGTCCACGAAGCCCTGCACGTCGGCCATCAGCTCGCGCCCGTACCCGACGTCCTGGATGACCTGGAGCGCCGCGTTCTGCAGCTGCTCCAGCGTCGGGACGGCCGGCTCGATCAGCGAGCCGGGAACGCCCGCGCCGGTCACCACGTCCCAGCCGTTGGTCTCGTAGACGCGCTGCAGCGCCTGCGCCATGATCTGCGGGAACGGCTCCTCGGCGTCGAACGCGGCCTGGAACAGCGCGCGGACCATGTCGATGTGCGCCTGCACCGGATAGCCGGGCTCGGGCGCCAGCGGATTCACCGACAGCGGAACCGACCCCGGGTCGGACGGGTTCACCACCGTGACCGGGCCGCCGATGTCCTCGATGCGGCCCGCCATCGCCGCGTACTCCGACTTCGCCGGCTCGATCGCCAGCCACGGCACGCCCGCGCGGGTCAGCTGCTCCAGCAGATGCCGGACGGTCTGCGACTTGCCCGCGCCGGTCGCGCCCGTCACGAACACGTGCCGGTTGATCGTCGAGCGCGGGACGGTGAACGTGCCGACCTGCCGGTCCTGGCCGTCCAGGATCGCGCCCAGCTCGATCCGCGCCTCGGCGGGCCGGGACGGCTCGTCGTCGGTCTCGGACGTCACGTCGAAGTACCCGGCGTCCAGGACGCGCAGGCCCGGCACCTCGCGGCGCGGCAGCCCGGCCAGCGCCGCCAGCGCGCCCGCCGTCGCGACGAACGGGTAGCGCTGCTCCGGCTCGGCCGACGGGCGCAGCGGCGCCGGTTCCGCGCCGGGCCGCAGCATCTCCTCGAACGTGCCGCTGCCGTGCCCCGACCGCAGCCGGTACGGATGGTGCCCGAGCTCCATCGAACCGACGAGGACCGGGGCGATCTGACCGAGCTCCGCCTGCGTCGCCGCGCCCGCGACGACCCGGACCTGCCAGAGCCCGGCCTCGCGGAACGCGTCCAGTTCGGCGAGCCGCTGGTCGGCGCGGGCAACGGCGAGGCGGGCCTGCTCGTCCTCGCCGCGCCGCAGCATCCGCAGCTCGTGGTGCAGCTCGCGCATCTCGGTGTCGATCAGCCGCTCGTCGCACGGCTCGGCGACCACGAACCAGCCGAACGGCCGCTCCATCAGCGTGACGAGCGTCGCCTCGAACAGGCCGGGGCCCGCCTCAGCCGCGCCGACCTGCGGGGCGAGCCGTCCGGGACAGCGCGTCCAGGCCATCCGGGACGCCTGCCGCAGCCAGCCGTCGCCGACCGGGACGCCGCGCGCGCCGCTCGGGAACAGCAGCCCCTGCGCCTCGCCGCCCGGCCCCGGCGCGCCGATCGGGCCCGCGTTGGTGATCAGCTCCAGCGGGGCGCCGCCGCCCGCCGACAGCCACCCGACCACGAACGGGCGGTTGCGCCGCGCCGCCGACAGCGCGGCGGGCAGCACGCTGACGAAGTCCCATTCGGCGGACGCGTTCCGCTGCGGCGCCGGGATCGCCTGGATCCGGTACCAGGGCCCCGGCAGCACGACCGCCTCGCCCCACCCTTCACCCCGTCCCTCGCCAGGGCCCGCTCCGCCCATCCGGGGCGGCGGCGCGCCGGGCGGCACGCCCGCTGCCCGTCCGTACGGGGGCATACCGGGCGGCATGGAACCTGGGGGGAACGTCACCCGACCATCCTTACCCGCGCCCTCACCGCGCGCCACCGCCCCTGCAGCAAGTCAATGAGAGGGCGGGTCAGGCGGGCGGGTCGGCCTTGTGGCGGCCGTTGCGCTTCAGCGGCGGGACGATCCGGCGCGAGCGGGGCGCGGCGCCGCGCGGCAGCGCGTACCGGGCCCGCGGCGCGGCGGGCGGCGCGGACGGCTCGGACTGCGGCGCCTCCTCCGGCTCGGCGTCCGCGGAGCCACCGCCCGCATCGCCGTCCGGCACCCCGTCGCGGTCACCGGGCTCCTCACCGGCGGCCTGTTCGAGGGCCTCCTGCTCGCGCAGGTACTCCTCGAACTCCATCGAGTGCGCGGTCGGCAGCGTGATGATGCCGGGGTTGGCGTCCACCAGCATGATGCGGCGGCCCGTCGCGCCGGAGTGCGTGAAGACCATGGCGGTCGGCGGCAGCTCCTGGAGCTGCGGCGGCTCGACGAGCAGCTCGCGGAACCGCTGCTTGGCGGCGGGCCGGGCGGTGACCGTCCGGCCCCACGCGGTCGCCGAGCTGATCCCCTCGACCAGCACCGAGTCGTCGGCGGCGGGCGCGGGCAGCGGCGACCAGACGGGGTCGGTGAGGCCGTCGCCGCGCGGGCGCGCGTAGGCGACGGTGCTGGCGTAGCTCTCCCCCGCGACGTCGAACAGCGTCTCGCCCGCCGAGTCGGTGATCTCGGCGACCAGCAGCGGCTGGTCGGTGCCGATGTGCTCGGCGGCGACGCGGGCGTCCTCGGGGTTGCCGAGCCGCATGAACCCGACGGCGGCGTGGCCCCGGCGGCCGAGGCGCTCGCGGACGTGCCGCGGGATCGACCGGTACATCAGGACGAGCCCGGTCCCGGTGGCCTCGCAGGCGTCGATGAGCCGGTCCAGGACGTCGCCGCGCAGCTTCTCGGCGCCGCACAGGAACAGCGTGTGGTCCCAGCGGCCCCCGGGCGGCGACTCGCGGATGCGGTGGGTCAGCGCCGTCGTCACGTAGGTGCCGAGGATCCGGTTGGTGAGGACGCCCGCGCGGCGGTCCATCGACACGACGTGCAGCCGGGACGGCGGCAGCCCCACCGGCTCGGTCGCGAGCCTCTCCAGCTTGCGCAGCTGCGCCTCCAGCGCCCAGGCGCGGCGCACCACGATCCGGTCGGTGGCGTCCCGGCCGAACAGCGTCGCGACCCGTTCCAGCTGCTCGTCGGTGAGCAGGCCCTTGCGCAGGTCCTCGCGCGGGTCGCCGACCTGGGCGAGGACGCGCAGCGCCGCGGTGATGCGCGGGATCGTCGCGTCCGGGCCGAGCACCTCGATGAGCCGTTCCAGGATCGAGTTGTCGAACGACAGGTCGCGGGTGCCGCCCTCCTCCTCGCCGGCGCTCACCACCAGCGACAGCACGTCCGCGAGCGCCTCCGGGCTCAGCCCCCGCGACATGTCCAGGCGCGGCAGGTCGGCGGGCAGCACCCAGACGAGCGGGTCGTCGCCGCGGTCGGCGGCCAGCCGCAGCAGGTCGTGCGCGACGGCGCCCTCGGACAGGTCGATGACGGTGAGCCGGGCGCCGACCGCCAGCCGGGCCGCGCCCATCGTGGTGACGGCGGCGGACCATCCGGCGAGCGTCCCGCCGACCACGTCCACCCGGTCGACGCCGGGCGGGACCGCGACCGGATACCACTCGCGCTGGCTCTCGTACGCGCGGTGCCGCCGCTCCCACTCGCGCCGGGCGTCGTCATAGGCGCGCCGGGCCGCGTCGTGCTCGCGGTCGCGGGCGACCCGCTCCCGCTCGCCGCGCTCCCGCTCGTCGGCCATCCGCGCCCGGACGGCCTGCTCGTCCCGCCACAGCGCGCCGCCGGTGATGCCGAGGACGACCGCGCACGCCAGCAGCGCCACGCCCGCGAACGCCCACGGCAGCATCCCGGCGACGCCGCAGGCCAGGAACAGCGCGGCGCCGGCGACGGTGCCGCCGGTGGCGATCCGCAGCGGGCGCGCCGTCATGTGCTCGGCGGGGCGCCGCGCGGGCGGCCCGGCCGACGGCCGTTCGGGCGTCTCGGGGAGCCCGGGGGGCGGTCCCGGGTCCGGGTGCACCTGCGCGTAGCGCCAGCCCACGTAGACGCGGTCGGCCTGTGTGAGCCGCGCCATCGCGGACCCGCTCGCCATGTCCGTCACGTCGAGAGACCCCTGGGAGTCGCGGAACGGGGGAAACGCCGGGGGTTGCAGTTCGGTTCGTCGGTGCTGTCTGTCCCTACACCGCAAGAGTAAAGAGCCTGCCGGGGTCCCGTGTCACGTTCGGCGGAACAGGTTCTCAGAACCGACCCGGACCACCAATTCGGTCACCAAGGCGACCACCGGCAAACACCGGACACCGCACCCGGCCAAGATTGGCCGGATGCGGTCAGAGCATCTCCCGGCGGTTGGCTCGCCCGCCCCAGCCCCTCAGCCCTTCGGATCCGCCTTCGCCGGGAGGAACGCGTCCAGGGTCATCGTCCGGTGCGGGTACTTCCAGTCCAGGCCGCCGAACATGATGTACATGCCTTCCGGCCGGCCGGGCACGAAGTAGTTCCCCGCCCACTGGTCCGGATTCGTCACCGGCGCGTCCGGCGTGAACTGCGCTCCGAGCGGCTCGTACTTCACGTCGGCGCCGAACACGGCGTAGGCCGCGGCGTCCACGAAGTTGGAGTGCGCGATGTCGCCGCGCAGGTGGGTGCCCTTGAGCGCGAGGCTGTGCACCCGGTCGCGGGCGAAGTGCAGCGCGCTGAGGTCCTTCACGACCTGCCCGAAGGCATGCGCACCATCATGGTGGATCATGGCGCGCACCGGGTTCTCCTCCAGCAGGACCTTCTCCACGTAGGTGGGAAGATCGCCGTGGAACATTCGGACGCGCTGCATGGCACCCGGGAAGATGCGGCGCAGCCGTTCGTAGGTGAACTGCAGGTAGGCGTGGTTGACGTCGACGAGGTCCAGCTCCAGGCCCATCGGCTCGACGCAGCCGGCGAGCACGACGGACGAGCCGCCCATGAAGACGCCGAGGTCGACGAGCCTGGTCAGCTCCTGGTGGCGGGCCTCCGCGCGGCCGAAGAGGTCGAAGTAGTGCTGGGCGCTGCCCTGGTCCTCGTAGGCGAGCCCTCCGGCCCCGACCCGGGCGGCGATGCGGTCGAACACGGTGTTGTGCCCCGCGAACGCCTCCAGGTCGGCGCGGTGCCCGCCGAGGATCGGGATGCCGAGGAGCTCGTGCAGCTTCTCCGCGTCGACCAGCGCGGGGTCCTGCTGGAGGAACGTCCCCCAGGTCTCGCGGTGCATGGCGACGGTGGTGACGTAGTCGTTGCCCGCCGGCCCCTTCGCACGTTCCGCGGCGCGCGGCCGGGACCCCGACCCTGCGGTGGCCCGCTGCAGCTCGGCCCGCAGCTGCTCGATCTTCTGCTGCTGGACGGCGATGGTCTCGGCCAGCCGGTTCGCGTCGTCCGCGCGCGACACCGCCTCGTACTGCAGCTGCAGCACCCGGGAGTACAGCGCGATCCGGTTGTTCTCCATGGACGCGAGGAGCGAGGAGGAGGTGAACGGGCGCAGCGCCGCGAAGATGTGGTCCGCGCCCGGCGCGTCCTCCCGGACCAGCACGCCGAACCCGAACACCGCGGGGACGATCTCCAGCCGCCACCCGCCGCCGCTCTCCGCCACCGCGTCCTCGACGGCCGTCAGGACCCCGTTGCGCTCGCCGCCGGCGTGCGTCGCGGCCGTGAAGGCCCCGCGTCCGACGAATCCGGCCGGGGTCACCTCGTCGTGCCAGACCGTCGGGCCGTCGGCCGTTGCCGGATGCACGTCCTCCGGCGGCAGGGTGGACGGCTGGTAGTAGAAGTCGCGGCGGCCGGACGGCCACAGCACATCGTGGAGGACGACCACCGCGTCGGGGGCGTTCCTCGTGATCCAGTCGAGCTCCGCGCGGACGACCGCGTAGTTGTGGTCGCCGTCCAGCACGTAGAGGTCCGCGACGGGCAGGCCCTCCAGCGCCGCCGGCGAGTACCCCTCCACAAGGGTGAGCCGGGGATCGGCGTCCAGGACCGCGCGCAGGTCGTCGTCCGGGCTCGGCTCGACGCAGTACACGTGGGCGCCGAGATCGGCGTACACCGAGCTGACCTGGCCGGACTCCACGCCGACCTCGATCACCGTGCCGATCTCGCGGCAGCCGAAGACGGCCGCGAACAGCTCCCGGAACACCGACATCGAATGCAGCAGCAGCGGCGCCTCGCGGGCCGCCCGTGCCTGCCGGTGCGGATCCTCGCGGGACCCGGTCATCTCCTCGCCGTGCTCACGAACCATCGCCGAGCTTCCTCCTGGCCACTCGTCCCGCCCCGGCCGCGACGCCCTTCACACCGGCCGCGCGGTACTCCTCGCGGAGCCTGTCGGTGAGCCGGGCGGTCCTCGCGGCGCGCGCGGCCTTCCTGTCCACGGGCATCCGCGGCGCCATGCCCGTCATCGACTGCGGCAGCATCGCGAACGCGACGGTGATCTGCCCGGACGACACCACCGGCGCCCCGGCGCGGCGGGCGAGCGGCAGCCATACCGCCGCGTAGGAGGTGTCGAACTCCATCAGGTTGCCGCCGAGGTAGCGGCAGTCGGCATAGTGCAGGCCGACGAAGTCCTCGGGCATGTCCCAGCGCAGCACCTGCTCGTGGCGGCGCCCGCCGGCGATGACCCGGGCCTCGATCCAGTCGACCCGCACTATCGCGGGCCGGCCCGGAATGGCCAGGGAGATGTCGACCGTGTCGTGGTGCTCGAAGGCGAACCGCGCGAACGACAGCCCGTTGTGGTTGATCCGGACGCGGCGCCGGATGGGCTCGTGCCACCGGTCGTCCGACGTCCGGTACCGCAGCCGCGTCTCGTAGCGCTCGCCGGAGGGGTCGAAGGCCTCCGTGCGGATCGCCCCGTCCGCGATGGCCTTGGCCGCGGCGCCGAGTCCGGTGTCGGACGCGGAGAGCAGCGCGGGCCAGAAGGAGTCCCGCATGTGCAGGTCCTCGAGGTCCCCCGGGGAAAGGTAGGGGATCGCGGGCTTCAGGTCGGCGGGCAGCAGCGTGGTGACCAGCGTGGAGCCGAAGTTGTCCTCGTGCACCCAGTTGCCGAAGACCGCCGCCTCGTCGGAGGTGGGCGACTGCAGCGCCGAGATGAGGATCCGCGCCAGCCGCTCGCGGGCCGCCGGCAGCGCGAGGCTCGGCCAGGCGCCCTCGGAGAGGGTCACGTACCGGTTCCACGTTCGCTGGAACGCCAGGATGCCGTCCTGGACGGTCCGGCGTTCGGCGTTCTGCGACGGTGAGTCGGCGGAGTCCCCGAGGACGGGACCGCCCTCGTCGGTGAAGCCGATCAGCGACCCGCACAGCGCGTTCACGCACTGCTCCACGACCTCGGGGCTGCGGGTGACCGTCGCGGCGACCGCGGCGGGATGCCCGGCCTGCGCCAGATACCCCTCGGCGCGCAGGCCGGCCAGGTACAGCCGCTCCGCGCGGTTGTCGGTGGCCAGGTACAGCCCGGACGGCGCGATGTCGATGCCGGCGATCTCCAGGACCCGGGCGAGCTGGCGCTGGATCGTCCCGCCCCAGCCGAGGTCGACCAGGGTCAGGTCGGTGCCGTCGAGCGCGCCCGCCTCCCGCAGCGACCGGAGCAGCCGCTCGCGCGCGGCGGTGACCGTGACGGCGAGCCGGTTGCAGAGGTGCGGCGTCTCGGTCAGCGCCTCGCTGACCCGGTCGGCGATGTCTCCGTTGTCGACGACGGTGTCCAGCTCCGTCGCGAGCCCGGGCACGTCGCCGGGCTGCAGCTCCAGGACGGCCAGCGCCTGCCGGACGGTCAGCTGGTAGCCGCTCCGGACGAACGCGTGCACCGCGTCGGTGTCGAAGGGGTCGAGACCGGCCAGCGACGTCACGAACCGCGACAGCCAGACCGGCTTGGCCTCCAGGTCGAAGCCCCGGGCCTGCGCGGCGTCGTTGATCAGCTTGGAGAGCAGCTCCCCCTCGCGCATCGGGCACCACAGCATCCGGGTGCCGTTCTCGACCGCCCGCTCGGCGATCCACTCGGCGAACCCGGTCAGCACCGGGCCGAGCACGCCGGCCCCGTACCGCCAGGCCGTCTCCAGCGCCGAGGTGGCGAACGGGCCGCCGGCGTGCACGGTCTTGGCCCGCAGGCTCGTCAACCCGAGGTCGCCGTGCCGCTCGTCCAGGTCGGGCGCGTGCTCGCCGGCCGGGGCGAGCGGCTCGTGCTCGCGCTCGAGGACCTGCGTGTACGGCTCGTCCAGGCGGCGGTAGCGAACCGTCCGCACGCCCAGCCCGGCCGGCACCTCGTCGTCGGCGACCTCGTTGTCGCCGATGTGCACGATCTGCTCCGGGCTGCGGCCGAGGTCGCGCAGCACGATGTCCCACAGGCCGGACGCCTTGTCGGTGCCGTGCTGGTTGGAGCGGAAGATCCGGACGTCCTCCATCGGGCCGAGCTCCGGGCGGTCCAGCAGGTGCGCCAGCTGGTCCTCGGTGAAGTAGGTGTCGGAGACCAGGACAACCTCGACGTCCTGCTTCCGCGCGGCCTTGACGACCTCGGCGACGTCCAGGTCCACCACGGTGATCTCGCGTTCGAGCCGCAGCTCGGCGGCGACGAGCTGGTCCAGGGACGCCGAGCCGAACACCCCGGCCGGCATCGCCCGCCAGATGTCGAACAGCGAGACCTCGGTGCCGAGGGTGTCGCGGCTGCGGCGGGCCGCCTCCTCGGCGCCGATCCGCATCCGCCGGAAGGTCGCGTCGGTCACCCACGGCGGGCACAGGCCCGCGTCCCGCAGCCGTGCGCCGAGCAGCGCGAACGCGTCGGTGGGGCGCGGCACGCGGCGCCACAGCACGGTGTCGAAGATGTCCAGGGACAGGACGGAGCACGTCCCGTCGGCGACGATCCGGTAGACCTTGTCGAGCAGGGGGTGACCGGCTTCGTTCGCGCTCATCGCCGCTTCCCTTCCATGGATTCCGGCCTGGTCGCCTGTCCGGACCGACGGCCGCGCCGCGCCGCGGCTCGGGATACCTTATCCACCGATTTCTCCCATTGCCGCCGCTCGGCGGGCCTGCCGGTCCTCGCGGACCAGCCGCCCGGCCTCCTCGGTGGGCCCGTCATAGACGACCCGGCCCTGCCGCATCGTGACGCCGCGGTCGCAGAGCCCGACGAGCATCTGGATGTCGTGCGCCACGATGACCATCGTCCGGCCCTCGCCGCGCAGCTCCCTGATCCGCTCGAGGCACTTCTCCCGGAACGGCGGGTCGCCGACGGCCAGCACCTCGTCGATGAGGAAGACGTCCGGTTCGGTGTGCGCCGCGATGGAGAACGCCAGCCGCATGAACATGCCGGACGAGTAGAACTTCACCTGGTCGTCGAGGAACCGCTCGATCCCCGAGAAGTCGACGATCGCATCGAACTTGCGCTGGATCTCCGCCCGGGACATGCCGAGGATCGCGCCGTTGAGGTAGACGTTCTCCCGGCCGGTGAGCTCGGGGTGCAGCCCGGCGCCCACGTCGATAAGCCCGGCGATGCGGCCGCGCACCCGCACCGAGCCCTCGTCCGGCTGCATGACCCCGGACATGAGCTTCAGCAGCGTGCTCTTGCCCGACCCGTTCAGGCCCATCAGCGCCACGGTCTCGCCCTGGTGCAGGGTGAGGCTCACGTGGTCGAGCGCGGTGAACCGGTCGGACAGCCGCTGCCCGCGGAAGGCGCGGACGCTCATCTCCTTGAACGAGTGCGCGTGCCGGAGGGTGAAGTGCTTCGACACCGAGTCGATGACGATCGAGGGGATCAACGGCTACAGCTCCTGAGCGAAACGCTTCTGCATGCGGGCGAAGAGCACACGTCCCGCGAGGAACACCAGCACGGCCTCGGCGAGCGCGACTCCCGCGCGCTCGTACAGGTCCGGCGGGAAGGCGAAGGTCTCGTCCGTCCCCGGGTACCAGAAGGCCCGCTGGAACAGCGAGATGGCGCTGACCAGCGGGTTGGCCAGGTACAGGTCGAGGACCCAGCCGGGCGCGTGGTCCCGTACGTGCGTCCACGGGTAGATCATCGGCACCGACCAGGTGATGACGATCATCGAGATGTCCACGACCTGCTCCAGGTCGCGGAAGAAGACGTTCACCGCCGCGAAGGCCAGCCCGATGCCGAACCCGAGCACCACGATGATCGCGAGCCCGAGCGCCCCGGCGCCGAGCGCGACCGGCGACGGCCGCCACCCGGACGCGACCGACGCGACCATCACGATGAGGACCCCGGGCAGGAAGTGCACCAGCGAGACCAGCGTGGAGGCCGTGGGGAACAGCTCGCGCGGCAGGAACACCTTCCGCACGAGCGGCGCGTTCCCCGTCACCGACCGGGTCGTCGAGTGCAGCGTCTCGGTGAACAGGTTGATCAGCACCATGCCCGAGAACAGGTAGACCGGGAAGTCCTCGACCGACCGGTTCGTCCCGAGGAAGACGCCGACGACGTAGAAGTACACCGCGAACTGCACGGCCGGCCGCACGTAGGACCAGCCGAGGCCGAGGAACGACCCCTTGTAGCGGGCCCGCAGCTCCCGGCGCACGAGGAGGCGCAGCAGGTACTTGTTCCGGAAGGTCTCGCGCAGGCCGCCGCTGTCCCCCGGCGGCCGCATCGGGGCCGCCGGCCGCGGTTGCGTGATCGTCATTCCTGCGGTGACCTCGCCGGGCGCACCGGGCCGTCCTGCTCCGCGGATTCGAAGGTGCGGCGCCACGACTCCGGGGAGGCCAGCTCGTCCATGGCCACCTGGTAGCGGCCGGCCAGTTCCGGCCATTCCCGGCTGAGCCTGGCGTGCAGCACCGACGCCCGCCGAAGGATCCGCCTGAACCGCTCCGGGTCGCGCTGGTACCAGGCCACCTTGGTGCCGTCGGCCGAGGAGACCAGCGCGCTGTCGACCTGCGAGAGAAGGCCCCAGTGCCGGTCGATGTGCGGGACCACCACCTGGGGGTTGCCCTGCGCGCCCGGGTCCACCGGCCGCAGCTGCTTGACCGTGCCCAGCATCGCGCTCGCCAGCACGTTCACCTTGCCGCGCGGCGGCCTGAAGCCGCGGCCCCGCTTCGGCGGCTTGTTGCGGTGCACCGGCGGGAACTCCTCGTGGCTGGTGCGGTTCTGCGCGTCCGGGAAGGCCGCCCGGAACGCGTTGATCTCGGCCAGCTTGCCGGCGATCCCGGCGTGCATGTGCTCCGGCCCGGTCAGCACGTCCTCGATCGCCGAGAGCATCAGCTCCGCGGTCGAGTACTGCAGTGCCAGCGCGTGCTTCACCGCGATGATGAAGCTCTCCTTGACCAGGTTGCCGCCCCGTTCGTAGGGCGAGTGCAGCAGCGCGGTGACCAGCCGGTTGCGCTCGTGGAAGTAGGCCTGCCAGTCGATGCCGTCGTCCTTGTCCTGCCAGGGGACGTGCCAGGCGGCCATGCCCGGCAGGGACACGGTCGGGAAGCCTGCGGCGCCCGCCCGGACGCAGTACTCGGCGTCGTCCCACTTGATGAACATCGGCATGGACAGCCCGACCTTGCGGACGACGTCGACCGGGATCACGCACATCCACCAGCCGTTGTAGTCCACGTCGACGCGCCGGTGCAGCCAGGGGGTCTCGCGCAGGCTCCCCGAGCTGGTCTTCACGCGCGGTTTCACGCCGGCCGCCTCGACGAGCGCCTGGGCGACGGGCGCCTTGGCGAAGTCGTGCTCGCGCTTGGTGTTCGGAGCCTCCTCCCACCACCAGCGGTACTTGGCGACGACCTCGCCGTAGGCGTGCAGCTGCGAGCGGACGAACAGGTTGAACATGTGGCCGCCCACGATGGTGGGCGTGCGGGCGAAGTCGGAGAACGCGACCGCCCGCAGGATCCCCTCGGTCTCGGTCACCACGTCGTCGTCGAGGAGCAGGACGTAGTCGCTGGTCCCGGCCTGGAGCGTCTCGTCCATCGCGCGGGAGAAGCCCCCGGACCCGCCGAGGTTCGCCTGCTCGATCACCTGCAGCCGGGCGCCGAGCGCGTCGGCGGCCGCCGCGAACCTGCCGTCGTCGCGCACCTTCTGGTCGCCCTGGTCGACGACGTAGACCCGGTCCACCACGTCGAGCACCTCGCCGGCGCCACCGAGGGCGAGGAGCTGGTCCACGCAGAACGACGGGCGGTTGAAGGTGGTGATGCCGAGGCTCACCCGGCCCTGCCGGACGTACCCGCCGCCCGTCCCCGGAGCCGCGCACCAGTCGGCCCGCTCCAGCACGGCGTCCCGCTCTCCGGCCAGGATGTCCATCCAGTACCAGCCGCCGTCGATGAACGGGCGCAGGCTGAGGGAGAACGTCTCCTCCTGGGAGGCCTCCGAGTCGATCTTGACGGAGGCGACCCGCTGCACATGCCCCTTGGAGCTGGAGCGGTAGACGATCACGGTGCCCTCGCCGCGGGCGCGCACGCGCAGCACGACGTCCTCGACCGACGTCCAGCGCCGCCAGTAGCTCGCCGGGAAGGCGTTGAAGTAGGTGGCGAACGAGACCCGCCGTCCGACCGGCACGACCAGGCTGCGGCGGCCGACGCCGTCGCCCGGCGCGCCCGTGGCGGCGGCCTCCACCTCGGTGGAGGCGGCGAGCGCCTCGGCGCCGCGCGCGATCTCCCCCTCGACGTACAGCTTCAGCACGTCCAGATCGCGGTCCACCGGCATCACGACGCGCTGCAGGACGCGCAGCGGCTCGTCCTCGCCGCCCGTCCCGGCCGCGCGGCCCGCCCCTGTCTGATCGGTCACTCGTCCTCGCCTCCGTTGATGAGACGCGCACCCTCGGCGAAATGGGGACGCAACTGGTTGTCGATCATGTTCAAAGCGCTCGCGATCGCCATGTGCATGTCGAGGTACTTGTAGGTCCCGAGCCGCCCGCCGAACAGCACGCCGCTCTCGCCCCGGGCGAGCTCGCGGTAGGCCAGCAGGCGGGCGCGGTCCGCCGCCGTGTTGATCGGGTAGTACGGCTCGTCGCCGCGGGCGGCGAAGCGCGAGTACTCCCTCATGATCACGGTCTTGTCCGCGGGGTAGCGGTCCCGTTCGGGGTGGAAGTGGCGGAACTCGTGGATCCGCGTGTAGGGCACGTCCTCGTCGGCGTAGTTCATCACCGGGGTGCCCTGGAAGTCGCCGGTCGGCTTGACCTCCATCTCGAAGTCCAGCGTCCGCCAGCCGAGGTCGCCCTCCACGTAGCCGAAGTAGCGGTCCAGCGCGCCGGTGTAGACGACCGGCACGTTGCCGACGACGTCGTCGCGCATGTCGAAGAAGTCGGTGTCCAGCCGCACCTCGATCCGCGGGTGGTCGGCCATCCGCTCCAGCCAGGCCGTGTAGCCGTCGGCCGGCAGCCCCTCGTACACGTCGTTGAAGTAGCGGTTGTCGAAGGTGTACCGGACCGGCAGCCGCGTGATGATCTCCGCCGGCAGGTCCCGGGGGTCGGTCTGCCACTGCTTGGCCGTGTAACCGCGGATGAACGCCTCGTACAGCGGCCGGCCGATCAGCGAGATCGCCTTCTCCTCCAGGTTGGACGGCGCCGTCACCTCGGCGGCCTGCCCGGAGATCAGCTCCCGGGCCTCGTCCGGGGTGAAGGCGCGGCCGAAGTACTCGCAGATGGTGCCGAGGTTGATCGGCAGCGAGTAGACCCGCCCCTTGAAGGTCGAGTAGACCCGGTGCCGGTAGCCGGTGAAGGAGGTGAACCGGTTGACGTACTCCCACACCCGCCTGTTGGAGGTGTGGAAGAGGTGCGCGCCGTACCGGTGGACCTCGATGCCCGTCTCCGGCTCGTCCTCGCTGTAGGCGTTGCCTCCGATGTGCCCACGGCGGTCGAGCACCAGGACGCGCAGGCCGAGGTCGGCCGCGCACCGTTCGGCGACCGTCAGTCCGAAGAACCCGGAACCGGCCACCACGAGATCTATGTTCACTGGACGGCGTCCATCCCCGTGTGGGAGAGCGGAAGAACCCAGCTGCGCAGAAAGGCATCAGCCGGGCCAATGGTACGGAATGGGGCTAAGATACCCGGCGTTCGGTCGGCACTGAGGCAGGAATCAAGGAACGCGGTGGCATCCCCCACTTCCGAGAGCGCGACGCAGAGCGCGCGCCCCGCGGTCTTCCTGCACGTCGGAGCGGCCAAGAGCGGGACGACGTATCTGCAGAACGTGCTGTGGCACAACCGCGACCGGCTGCGCAGGCACGGCTTCAGCTACCCCGGCGAGGACCCCGCCGCCCACGTCAGGGCGGCCTTCGACCTCCGCCGGACCTTCTTCCGCGACGCCTCCGACCCCTCGACGCGCGGCGCCTGGCACGAGCTGGTCGCCGAGGCGCGCGACTGGCCGGGCACCACGATCATCTCGCAGGAGCTGTTCGCCCCCGCCCGGGTCCGCTACGTGCGGGAGGCCATGGCCGACCTCGCATTCGCCGACGTCCACGTCGTCTTCACCGTGCGCGATCTCGGCCGGCAGATACCGGCGCACTGGCAGGAGGACGTCAAGAACCGGTTCACCACGTCGTTCGACGACTTCGTGGCCGCGCTGCGGCGCGCGGACTGGCGCAGCTTCGAGACCGCCCGGCTGTTCTGGGGGCTCCAGGACCCCGTCGCGGTGCTCGCCCGCTGGGGCGTGGAACTGCCCCCCGAGCGGGTCCACCTCGTCACGCTCCCCCCGCCCGGCGCCCCCCGCGACCTGCTGTGGCAGCGCTTCTGCACGGCCGTCGGCCTGTCGCCTTGGCGGTACGACCTCTCCGGCTCGTTCTCCAACCCCTCGCTCGGCCTGGCCGAGACGCTGTTCCTGCGGGACCTCAACGAGTCCCTCGACGAACGCGTGGGATGGCATGTCTACAACGACCAGGTCAAGCTGTTCCTCGCCCAGCAGGTGCTGACCGCCAGGCGCTCCCCCACCAAGATCGCCCTGTCCGCCGACGACCTGATGTGGGCGACCGACCGCGCCATCGAGAGCGTCGAGCAGCTGCGCGCGGCCGGCTACCACGTGGTGGGCGACCTCTACGACCTGGTCCCCACCGCCTCCCGGGGAAAGCGCGGCGCCCGCCCGTCCACCGGGCCGTCCGGGGCCGAGATGGCCGACGTCGGCACCGACGCGGTCACCGCGCTGCTGCAGCGCCTCCTGGAGGTGGAGCAGAAGGGCGCGCCGGTCGGCGGCTCCGCGGTGCCGGTCCCCGAACGCATCGACCTGCTGCGCGAGGAGACCGCGGAACTGGCGGAGTACACCGCCGCACTGGTCCGGGACGCGGCGCCGCTGTCCGCGCGGGCCGCCGAACGCTACCCGGCCGTCCGCCAACTGCGCGGCGCCTACCGCCGGATCCAGCGCGGCGGCCGATCCGACGTCGAGACGAACACGGGGTGACCATGGGCGGGGACCGACCCGGCAAGACCGTCTACCTGCACGTCGGAGCGCCGACCGCCGGCACGGCGTTCCTCCACGACGCGCTGTGGGCCAATCGCCGGCGCCTCGGCGACGCCGGCGTCTGCTACCCCATCGCGGGCCCGATGGAGCACTTCGGCGCGGTCATGGACCTGCGCGAGATGAGCTGGGGCGGGCACCGCGACCCGGCCTGGGCCGGCGCCTGGGACCGCATGGCGGAGCGCGTCCACGACTGGGACGGGCACACCGCGGTCTTCTCCCAGGGCCTGCTCGGCGGCGCGACCGAGCACCAGGCCAAGCGGGCCGTGGCGGCGCTCGAACCGGCCGAGGTGCACGTGGTGTTCGCCACCCGCGACCTGGGCTGGCAGCTGATCTTCGACTGGCAGGAGCAGATCAGGCACACGCACACGATCACCTTCGAACGGTTCGTCGACGACCTGATCACCCTCGGCGCGGCGGCCCCGGAACCGTACGGGGAGATGTTCTGGGGGCTGCACGACGCCGTCCGGGTCCTGCGGACCTGGGAGTCGGTGGTGCCCAAGGAGCGCATCCACGTCCTCACCGTGCCGCCGCCCGGGGAGCGCCCCGGCCTGCTGTGGGACCGCTTCAGCGCGCTGACCGGCATCGACGCCGGCACCTGCGACGTCGGCGGGATCGCCGAGGAGGAGCCGCTCTCGGTGATCGAGGCGGAACTGCTGCGCCGGCTCAACGAGAAGATCGCCCCGGCGCTGGGCGGCGACTACGAGCGGCTCGTCCGGGACCACCTCATCGGGCACGGGCTCACCGAGGGGACCGACGACACCGGCCGCACCCGTATGGGACTGCCCGCACGGCACGCCGCCTGGGCCGCCGAACGGACCCGCGAACTCGCCGGGTCGCTGCGCGCCTCCGGCTACCGGGTGGCCGGCGACCTGGACGAGCTGGCCACCTCCCGGCACCCGGAGCAGGTCCTGCTGCCGGGCGACGTGCCGGAGGAGCTGGTCGCATCGGCGTCCGTCGGCGTCGCCGCCGCGCTGCTCCGGGAACTGGCCAGGGCGAACGAGCGCATCGGGCTCGCCCACCTGCAGGGCGAGCTCGCCGACGTCCGGCAGAACCTGGACCGCCTGGTGCAGGCGCCGGCCGCGGCGCCGCCCGCGCTGGAGCGCGCCGCCCGCCGCGCCACCGGCCGGCGCGGCCTGTGACCGGGGGTCCGGCGGGCGGTACCGCCGCGTCCGTCACCGCCGTGGTCGTCACCTACAACCGGCGCTCCCTGCTGGAGGAGGCGCTGGCCGCGCTCGCCGGCCAGTCCCGTCCGCCGGACCGCGTCGTCGTCGTCGACAACGCCTCCTCGGACGGCAGCGCGGACGTCGTGGCGCGCGGCTTCCCGGACACCGACCTGCTGGTCCTGCCGCGCAACATCGGCGGGGCGGGCGGTTTCGGCGCCGGTATGGCGCACGCTCTGGAGGCCGGAACCGATCTGCTCTGGCTGCTGGACGACGACACCGTCCCCGAGCCGGACGCGCTCGGCGAACTCCTGGCCGCCCGCGACCGGGCGACGGGCCCGGACGGACCGCCGGCCCTCGTGGCCAGCCGCGTCGTGTGGACCGACGGCCGCGACCATCCGATGAACACCCCGCGCGCCAAGCCCCGCACCCCGCCCGCGGAGCGGGAGATCGCGCGGGCGGCCGGCTGCGTCCCGGTCCGCTCCGCGTCCTTCGTCTCCGTCCTGGTGGACGCGGCCTCGGTGCGGGAGCGCGGGCTGCCCGTCGCCGACTACTTCCTGTGGAACGACGACTTCGAGTTCACCACCCGGCTGCTGCGCGGCCGCCGCGGGGTGCTGTGCCCGCGCAGCGTCGTCGTCCACAAGACCAAGGAGTTCGGCGGGGCGGACGCCGACCCGGGCGACCGCTTCTTCTACGAGGTGCGCAACAAGATCTGGCTGTTCAGCGGCAGTCCGGGGCTCGCACCGCCGGAACGCGTGCTGTACGCGGGGTCCACGCTCAGACGCTGGACCCGGACCTTCGCCGGATCCCGGGACCGGGCGGTGCTGCGCCGCGCCATGCTGCGCGGCCTGCGCGACGGCCTGCTCACCCGCCCGAAGCCGACCGCCGACCTGCTGCGCGAGGTCGGAGTGGAGGTCCCATCCGATGACGAGCCTCGCCCTCGATAGCCCGGCGCGCGACGAGACGGCGCGCCCGGAGCGGCGGCTCGCCCGGTGGGCGGTGCCGCTGGTTCCGGCGGCCGCCGCGCTCGCCATCAGCCTGGTCTACCTCGGCCGGCCCTCGTTCTGGCTGGACGAGGCGGCCACGCTCAGCGCGACGGGCCGCCCGGTCGGGCAGATGCTGCGCCTGTTCCACAACCTCGACCTCGTGCACGCCTTCTACTACCTGGGCATGAAGGCGTGGGTCGCGGTCTTCGGCGCCGGCGAGACGGCGCTGCGCCTGCCGAGCGCGCTGGCGACCGCGGTGGCGGCCGGGGGCGTCGCGCTGATCGGGCGGCGCTGCGCCGGGCCGATGGCCGGGCTGCTGGCCGGACTGGTGTACGCGGGATCCATTCCCGTCGCGTCCTTCGCGCATGAGGCCCGCTCGTACGCGATGGTGGCCGCGGTCGCGGTGCTGGCCACCTATCTGCTCATCCGGGGCGTCCACCCGCGGGAGCGGCATCCGTGGCGCTGGTTCGCGGGGTACGGGCTCGCGATCCTCCTGCTCGGTCTCCTGCACCTCGACAGCGTCCTGCTGCTGCCGGCGCACGGTGCGACGCTCCTGGTGGCGCGCTCCAAGGCCCGCCGGTCGTGGTTGCGCTGGACGGTCTGCGGCGGCCTGGCCGGCGTCCTTCTCCTCCCGCTCGCGCTGACGGCGCACACCCAGGCCGACCAGGTCGCCTGGCTGCCCCGGCCGACGTGGACGCTCGTCTGGCAGCTGGTGAAGTTCATGGTCGGCGGCCGGGATCTGCTCTGGCCGACCCTGGTGCCGGTGCTCGCCGGCGCCTTCGTCGGCCTCCGGACGCGCGGTGCGGACGCCGTGGAGGGCTCGGACGGCGCCGAAGGCCAGCACGGTGCCCGGCGCCGCGCCGACGGGTCCAGCGTCCCGCTCACCGTCCTCACGCTGCCCTGGCTGGTCGTGCCGTCGGCCCTGCTGCTCCTCGCGTCGCTAGTGGCCGACCCCATGTTCATGTTCCGCTACGTACTGTTCTGCGTGCCCGCCCTGTCACTGCTCATGGGGGCCGGGCTGGCCGCGATCGCCGCCATCGGCCGTCCGTGGGTTGGCGGCGCCCTGCTCGCGGTGGCGGTCGCGGTGCTGGTCGTCCCGTCCGTGCAGCCGCAGACCGCCCTACGGCGGCACGACGCCAAGCTCGACGACATGCGCACCGCCGCGGAGATCGTGCGCCGCCAGGCGCACCAGGGAGACCCGATCGTCTATCTCAACGGTGTCGTCCGCTGGGACGCGGGCGCCTATCCGGACGCCTTCGGCCGCCTGCGAGACATCGGGATGGCCGAGGACCCGGTGCACGCGGGCAACTTCTCCGGCATCGACAAGGCCCCCTGGCAACTGCGCGGCCCGCTCATTCATTCCGACCGGGTGTGGATGATGCGCACCAGAGCCATCAACGAGAACCCCGGGCCGCTGGTGGACCGGCGGCTGAAGATGATCCAGGCCACCGGCCCCTGGCGGATCGCGGGCAACTGGCGGTTCAAGGGCGGACGGCTCATCCTGTACGTGCGGACCGGCCCGTACCGGGCTCCGTCGAAGGCGCACCCGAAGGGGGCGCCCGCCACGCCGCAGCGGGCCCTGCCGAAGCCGCGCCGCACCGTCCCCGCGAAGCCCTAGCGGATCTCGAGGTAGTCGACCTGGCCCTGCCCGTCGACCCGCATCAGGCTGAGCGTGTTCCAGCCCGCGTTCAACGTCGCCTCCACCGCGGCGGACGCCCAGTCCGCGTCCTTGGTCCCGCGCAGCGTGAACGTCGCGCCCGCGAGGCCGTTCGCCGAGAACTCCAAGTGGGAGTCCTCGCCCGACCGGTTGGCGTATCCGATCCGCACCGAATAGCGCCCGCCGGCAGGCGCGAACACCGGGACGTCGAGGCGGCAGCCGTTGCGGTCGAACGGGCCGACGGCCGAGCCGCCCGACGCCTCCGGCCGCCGGAGCACGGAGACGCAGCCGTTCAGCCGTCCCCGCTCGGCCTCGTACCGGACGGGCACTCCCCGCAGGACCGGCCGGGAACCGTCCCAGCCGAGCGCGGCCACGTACATGCCGCGGTCCACCGTCGACCCTCCGTGGTGCTTCAGGATCCCGTGGAACACCAGATGGTCGCCGGTCTCGTCGCTGAGGACGTCCGCGCTGCCCGGGCCCTCGACCGCCCCCCGGTACGCGCCGGTGGACTGCAGCGGCCACGGCGACTTCTGGTACGGGCCCTGGAGGGACGCCGCGACCGCATAGCGGGTCTGGTAGTCGGATTTGAAGTACCAGCCGGCCGAGTAGAACAGCACGTACTTGCCGCCGCGGCGCACCAGGTCGGGCGCCTCCACCAGCACGGGCTCGCTCCTGTCATGGCCGATGAGGCGCTTGGCCGGCCCGTTCACGCGCAGCCCGTCCGCGGTGAGCGGGACGAGGTAGATCGCCGCCGTCTTCCTGGCGTCGCTCTTGTAGAGCAGGTACCGCGTCCCGTCCGTCTCGATGTAGGAGGACGGGTCGATGGCGCCGCCGAGGTCGAGCGGGCACACCAGCGGCGGGCCGTCGACCGGGACGAACGGCCCGGCCGGCGAGATCGAGGTCGCGACGCCGATGCACTGGACGTCGCGGTCCCGGCGGGCGGCGGAGAAGTAGAGGACGTACATGCCCGACCCCTGCCGCGGCGGCACGACCTCGGGGGCCCAGGTCCGCCCCTCCTCCGCCCAGGACGGGAGCCGTGCGAGGCCGTCGCCGGGCGAGCGGGTCCACGGGCCGGCCGGCGAGGGCGCGGTCGCCACGGGCATCGTCGCGTCGCCGTTGTTGGTGCCGTAGGCGTAGTACCGGTCCGCCGCCTTGATCACCGTCGGGTCGGCGAACCATCCGTCGAGCACCGGCTCGACGGGCGAGTAGCCGGGCGGGGTGATCGGCGTCTGGGCGCCGGCGGGGGTGGGCGGCGGTGTCGACGCGCGCGGCCGCGGGACGGACGAACGTCCCGGCCCCGCTCCGGGTGCCGGCCCGGCCGCGCCCGGCAGGCATGAGGCGGCCATCACCACGACCAGCGCCACGACGGCGCTGATCACGGTTCCGCCCACCAGTGGCGCCGACAGCCCGCGCTCTCGCAGAACCCCGCCCTCCCTCACCCGTCCTCCGCATGATGCCAACAAGGCGCATCGAACCGCGAACTGGCGCCAAGTGCACGAATCGCCACAGGGCTCGTTACCCTTGCAGGCCGGACCTCTGATCATCTATCGCCGGCGCACGCCGTGACACGGGCATCGCGGCCGGGCGCGAGGCGCCCGCGCACCGGGAGGGAAGGGCGGACAGTGACCCGACAACGGCGGCTCCGCCCGCGTGTGCGGCCGGGCCGGCCCCGGCCGGCGCGTCCGCGGGGACGCGCGGCGGCCGTCCTGCTGTGCCTCCTCGCCGCGTTCGTGGCGAGCGGTTGCAGCGATCGGGCCGCGCCCGGCGCCGTCCAGGGCAAGCGAACGGCCACGCCGGCCGCGGCGAAGAAGCCGAACATCATCTTCGTGCTCACCGACGACCTGTCGTGGAACCTCGTCGCGCACATGGCGCAGGTGCAGAAGATGCAACGGGACGGCCTGACGTTCGACGAGTTCTTCATGGCGGACTCGCTGTGCTGCACATCCCGGGCGACCATCCTCACCGGGCGCTACCCGCACAACACCAAGGTCCGCACCAACTTCCCGCCCCTCGGCGGGTACCAGGTCTTCAAGCAGAACGGCGGGGAGCAGAACGCGTTCGGCCCCGCGCTGCAGAAGGCCGGGTACCGCACCGCGTTCCTCGGCAAGTACATGAACGGCTACCAGCCCGACGACAAGCAGGGCGGGGCGCGGCCGTACGTGCCGCCCGGGTGGAGCGAGTGGTACGTCGCCGGCAACGGCTACCCCGAGTACGGATACAACCTGAACGAGAACGGCCGCCTCGTCTCCTACGGCCACCGGCCGCAGGACTACCTGACCGACGTCCTGGCGAACAAGGGCACCGACTTCGTGCGGCGTGCGGGCGGCTCGTCCCAGCCGTTCTTCATGGAGATCTCGACGTTCGCGCCGCACGGCCCGTTCGTGTCCGCGCCCAGGTACGCCAAGAGCTTCCCCCACCTGAAGGCACCGCGGTCGCCGTCGTTCAACGAGAAGGACATCAGCGACAAGCCGTCCTGGCTGCGCAAGCACCCCAAGCTCGGCAAGGGCGCGATCGCCCGGATCGACGAGGGGTTCCGCGACCGGGTCCGCATGGTCCAGTCGGTGGACGACATGATCGGCCGGATCCGCGGCGAGCTGGCGACGCTCGGCATCGACCGCGACACCTACGTGGTCTTCGGCTCGGACAACGGCTTCCACATGGGCGAGCACCGGCTGGCCGGCGGCAAGATGACGGCGTTCGACATCGACATCCACGTCCCGTACATCGTCACCGGGCCGGGGGTCGGCGCGGGCCGCCACGTCGGCGAGTTCGCGCAGAACACCGACCTCGCGCCGACGTTCCTCGGCATGGCCGGGCTGCCCGCGCCCGCCGGCACCGACGGCCGGTCGCTGGTCCCGTTCCTGCGCGGCGGGAAACCGGCCGGCTGGCGGCAGGCGGCGCTGGTCGAGCACGTCAAACCCGCACCCTCGCCGGACGACCCGGACCGGCAGGACTCCGCGCCCGGAGCGCCGACGACTTACAACGCGATCCGCACCGGCGACGCGCTCTACGTCGAGTACGCCGACGGCGAGCACGAGTACTACGACCTGAAACACGACCCCGACGAGCTGCGCAACATCGCCGCGCAGTTGCCCGAGCAGCGGCGGCGGGAGCTGTCGAACCAGCTGTACGCGTTCGTGCACTGCTCTGGCGACGGGTGCGCCGCCGCGGGGCAGACCGGGTGAGCGGAGCCGTCCGATCCACCGGGAAGAACGGCCCGACGAGGGGGGAACACGTTCCATGCAGCTGACCAGCACGGCCTTCGTCGTCCTCGTCTGCCTGCTCGCCGTGGCGGCGCTGGCGGGGACGCTGTGGGCGCTGCCGAGGATCGGCGGCCGCGGGTTCGGCGCACAGGCCGCTCGGGCCGGGCTGCTGGCCGGCTGCCAGCTGTTCATCACGCTGGCCCTCGTCACGGGGATGAACGCCTACTTCGTCTTCTACGCGAGCTGGAACGACCTGTTCGGGCGGCTGGACGGGCCGGTCGCCGTGCAGAGCCTCAAGGCCGGCGCGGGCGCCTGGGCCGGCGGCCCGCTGCCGCACACCGTCTCGCCGCTGTCGGTGAAGCAGGGCCTGCACGACCCGTCCCGTGACGGGCAGCTGGAGCAGACGACGATCCACGGCGCGCGCACGGGCCTGCAGGTGCAGGCCTTCGTGTACCTGCCGCCGCAGTACTTCCAGCCGCAGTTCAAGGACCGCAGGTTCCCGGTGGCGCTCGTCCTCGCCGGGTACCCGGGCGACCCGCGCGGCATCATCGAGCGGCAGGCGATGGTGAAGCTCGCCGCGAAGGACATGCGCAACGGAACGATCCAGCCGACGGTCTACGTCATCACCCGGACGATGGTCGCCCCGCCCCGCGACACCGAGTGCACCGACGTGCCGAGCGGGCCGCAGTCCCTGGCGTTCTTCGCCCAGGACGTGCCGAAGGCACTGAGCGCGACCTACCGGCTGTCGGCCGACGAGCGCGGCTGGGGCGTGATCGGCCAGTCGACCGGCGGCTACTGCGCCGTCAAGCTCGCCATGATGCACTCGGACCGGTTCGTCGCGGGGGCCTCGCTCGGCGGCTACCTGCACGCGATCAAGGACGCGACGACCGGCGAGCTCTACGGGGGCAGCGCGGCCGTCCGCAACGACAACGACCTGTTGTGGCGGGCCCAGCACCTGCCGCCCCCGCCCACCTCCGTCCTGCTGGCCTCCAGCAAGGTCGAGAAGGGGTACCGGCAGGCGCAGCAGTTCATCAAGCTGGCGAAGCCGCCGCTGCGGGTGGACACCCTGTTCCCGTCCGACGGCGGCCACAACTTCGGCACCTTCACCCGGCTGACGCCCGAGATCATGAGGTGGATGAACGGGCGGCTGAAGGCCGGATGACGGCGGCCGGGGTCCGCAACACGGACCCTCGGCGCGAATGCGCCATTATCATCGCTCACGACCATCGGACACGCGGGCGACGTGTACGGGACCTGAGGCTGGGAGTGCGGGCGTGACTTCGACCGGAAAGCAGGATGGCGACCACGGTCCCGGTGAGGGCGGGGTCGAGCGTCCCGAAGCCGGGCGGCCCGGGCAGGCGCCGCCGCCTCCGCAGTGGCTGAACGAGCCCGGCGGGACCGGGCCGTCCGGCGCCGCGCCGCCGCTGCCGGAGCCGGCCGTCCAGCCGCCGCCGTTCGGCGAGCCGCTTCCCGAGCCGCCGGACGACGAGTCCGACCGGACGATCAGCGACATCGACATCAGCGGCACCATGCGCACGCAGGTGTTCTCGCCGGGCGGCCAGGCCCCCGGCGCGGGCGGCGAGTCCGCGCGCCCGGCGCTGCCGCCGTTCCCCGGCGCGCCCGGCGCCGAGCCCCCCGGCGGCGCGGTGGGCGACCGGACCATCCTGGACGCCTCCGACTGGCTCGGGAGCGCCGACGACGACGATGACGACGCGGACGTCACCCGCGTCGAGCGCCCCGCCGCCCACCGGCCCCAAGCGCCGGCGCAGCCGCCCGTCCAGCCTCCCGTGCAGCAGCAGCAGCAGCCGCCGCCCGCTCCGCAGCCCCCCGCGCCGTCCCCGCAGCCGCCCGCGCCGTTCCCCTTCGCCCAGGACATCCCCGGCACGCCGCCCGCGCCTGCACCCGAGCCGTTCCCGTTTGCTCAGAACATCCCCGGCACGCCGCCGGCGCCCGCGCCGGAGCCGTTCCCGTGGGCGCAGGAGATGCCCGGCAACCCGCAGGCCGCGCTGCCGCCGACGCCACACGCGCCGGCCCAGCCCGCGCCGCCGCAGCCGGGTCCGCAGCCGCCCGCACCCGAACCGTTCCCCTGGGCGCAGCAGATCCCGGGCGTACCGTCGCCCGCGGCGCCCGCACCCGAACCGTTCCCGTACGCGCAGGAGATCCCGGACGGCCCGCCCGCGCCGGCCGCCCCGGAACCCTTCCCGTACGCGCAGGACATCCCGGGCGTGCCGTCACCCGCGCTCCCCCACCCGTCGAACGGCGTGCAGCCCGTCGCGCCCCCGCCGGTGATCGACGAGCCGTGGCGCACGCCCGCGCAGGGCGGCAAGCGCGACCGGACCCGCAGAAACCTCAAGAAGCCGCTGCTCATCGGCGTCGCCGCGGTCGCCGTGGCGGCGCTGGTCGGCGGCGGCGTCGTGCTCGTGCCACGGCTGGTCGGCGGGAGCGATGACGCGGACGCCGGCGACGGCGGCGGCGCCAAGCTGGCGGGTGCGCTGTTCCCGGTGAACCGTTCGGCCCAGACCGACGGCCGCGACCAGCAGATCACCGGTGTCGCGGCCGTCGGGTCGACCGTCGTCGCGGTCGGCGGCGAGTCCGATCAGGCAAGCGCGCGCGGCCTCTTCCTGGTCTCCGCCGACGGCGGACGCACGTTCAAGCCCGCCGCGCTCAAGGGCACCGGCGACGCCGTTCCCGCACCGGGCGACGTACCCGCCGCGGTCGGCGGCTCGTCGCACGGCTGGGTCGCCGTCGGCACCCGGGCCGGCGGCGGCGCCGTCTGGACGAGCACCGACGGGCGCGCCTGGACCAGGCAGCCCGACCCCGTCGGGGACGTCTTCGGGCGGCACAGCCGCGTGCAGCGGATCGTCGGCACCGACTCCGGTTTCCTGGCGATAGGCGAGCGGAGCCAGAAGGGCGACTTCAGCGACGCGGTCCCGGTCGTCTGGCTGTCCGCTGACGGGCGCCGCTGGGAGGCCCGCGCGGCCGACCAGATCGGCCTCGACGTCGAGAACGCGAAGTTCTCGCTGGTCGAGGCGGCCGCCGGCGGCAAGGTGATCCTGCTGGAGGCGCTCATCACCCCCAAGGGCGGCAAGCAGGGCCCCTACCGCAAGGTCTGGCGTTCCGAGGACGGCGGCCGGACGTGGGCGGTCTCGGAGGTTCCGGTGCCGAAGGGCAGCCGCGGCCTGGTGATCGGCGGCGGCCCGGCCGGCTTCGTCGCGGTGCGCGAGGTCACGGCGTCCGGCGCGCCGGCCGGCCAGGCGTTCGTCTCCAAGGACGGCGGCAGCTGGACCAAGGCCGGCACGCTGAGCACGAGCGGCTACCGGCGGACCAGCCAGCTGCTGGTCGACGAGCGGGGCTACGCGGCCGTCGTCGTCCGCGGCCGCGACGTGCTGGTGTCGCGGAGCGCGGACGGGCGGAGCTGGCAGGACGCGGGGACGTCGGAGTCCAAGGCCGGGCGCAGGCTCACGGCGGCGGCGCTGGCCGGCGAGCAGACGGTGGTCGTCGGCAGCGAGCCCGGCGGCGGCGACACCGACCCGCTGCTGAGCGTCTGGGACGCGCGCGGCACCGCGATCCCGGTCGATCTGACGAAGGTGCCCGGCGCTCTCCGGCCCGACCACACGGTGCAGGACGTCAGCGCGGCCGGCGGCCTCACCGTCGCCGTGGGCAGCGCGTCCGGCGACGCCGACGTCTGGACGTCCAAGGACGGCGCCTCCTGGCGGGAGGCACAGGGGCTCGGGGCGGCGTTCACCCGGCCCGGACCGCAGCGTCTCACCGACGTGACCGACGGGAAGGCCGGCTGGCTGGCGGTCGGCTACGACCAGGCGTCGCCGCGCCGCCCGCTCGTCGTCACCTCGGCGGACGGGGCGGCCTGGCGGGCCGCCGACGCCGCCGCCCCGTTCGCCGCGAACAAGAACGGGGTGCCGGTCACGGCCGCCGCCGCGAGCGGCCCGGCGGGGTACGTGATCGTCGGCACCGAGGGCCCGTCGGCGGCGACCTGGTTCTCCGCGGACCTGAAGAACTGGGAGCGCGGCAGGAGCGCCGCCCCGAACGCCCTGGAGGGCCGGGCGGGAGCCGGCCACTGGATGCTGGACGTCGCCGCCGGCTCCTCGGGCTACATCGCCGTCGGAGGCGGCCACGGCGGTAGCGGCAACCGTCCGAACGTGTGGACCTCGCCGGACGGCAAGCAGTGGACGCTGCAGGAGCTCCAGCTTCCCGGCGGCGTGCAGGAGGGGCACTTCACCCACGTCGCGGTCAAGGGCACCACGGTCGTCGCCACCGGGATCGCGGCGACCGGGAAGGGGCTGGGCTGGCTCGGTTACGTGTCGGCCGACTCGGGCCGGACCTGGCGGCCGCTGCCCGCGCCCGGCGGCGGGACGAACCTCACGGTGACGGCCCTCACGGCCACGCCGAAGGGCTTCGCCGCCACCGGGACGACCGGCGAGCCGGGCGCGACGGACGTGGTGTCGTGGACGTCGGCGGACGGCTCGTCGTGGAAGGCGACGACCCCGTCCGGCAAGGGGCTCTCGGGCGAGGGCGACCAGCGGATCACCGGGCTGGGCGTGGCCGGGAACTCCCTGCTCGGCGTCGGTGACACCGTCGCCCAGAGCGGTGAGCAGCCCGTCCTGTGGAGCCGTCCCGTTCCGTAGGAGGCCGGCCTCGTCCCGTGGAAGTGCGGAGGCGGGGGCGGTGACGACCGGGGCCCGCGCGGGTCCCGGTCTCGGCGCGCTCCTTACCGAGGCGGTGCGGTCAGCCTTCCCTCGGGTCGGCGGTCGTCGGGTCCTGCGCGCCGTAGGCGGGCCAGATGTCGTAACCCGTCTGGACGTCGTCGTCGGGACGCGCGTGCCGCGGCCGGTACCTCGGCCCGTCGGGGACCGTCATCGTCGGGTCGGAGCCGGACGCGACCGGGTCGCGGAGCGTCACCTCCGGGTCGGGGACGGGCATGCTGGGCAGCCGGGCCGCGGCGTTCGCGGCGGCCGCCTCGGCGGCCTCGGCCGCCTTCGCCGCGTTGCGGCGGGCGCCGTACGGGGCGACGAGCATCCGGTAGAACGGGCGCCGGATCGGGGTGGGCACGAGGCGGTATCCGCCCCGGACGATGACGTTGCGCACGTACTGGCGCCGCGAGATGAAGCCCTCCGCGAGCATCTCGCGCTGCAGCCGCAGTTCCGACTGGAGCAGCTCGCGGCCGCCGCGCCGGTGGTAGGCGCCGTCGCCGACGCGGTAGTAGACGAGGGGTTCGGCGACGTTCACCAGGCGGGCGCCGGCGGCGATCATCCGGACGAACAGCCAGTAGTCCTCCATCAGCGGCAGGTCGCCGTAGCCGCCGGCGGCGATGACGGCGCTGCGCCGGTAGACGACCGTCGGATGGTTGAACGGGTCGTGCAGCCGCGAGTAGCGGACGATGTCGCCGGGGTCGCTCGGCGGGATGCGGCGGCCGACGACGTCGCCGGTGTCCCGGCCGAACTCCAGCAGCCCCGCGCCGACCAGTTCCGCGCCCTGCCGCACCAGCGGGACCTGCAGCTCGAAGCGGTGCGGCATCGCGATGTCGTCGGCGTCCATCCGCGCGACGATGTCGTGCCGGGCGGCCTGCAGTCCCGCGTCCAGGGCCGGGCCGAGGCCCCGGTTGACCTCCAGGTGGACGAACGTCACCTCGACCGGGCTGGTCGCCACGATCTCCTTCAGCGCCACGGCGATCTCCGGCGGGACCGGGCCGTCCTGGACCAGCACCACCTGGTCGGGGCGGAGCGTCTGGTCGTCGACCGCGCTGCGGAAGGCGTCCCGGACGTACTCTTCCCGGTCACCGCCGTAGACGGTCA
Source organism: Actinomadura napierensis (assembly GCF_039529375.1). Taxonomy (NCBI): domain Bacteria; kingdom Bacillati; phylum Actinomycetota; class Actinomycetes; order Streptosporangiales; family Thermomonosporaceae; genus Actinomadura; species Actinomadura napierensis. The sequence continues at coordinate 12,521 of NZ_BAAAMR010000071.1, read as the reverse complement.
TCAGAAGGGTGAAGGGTTCGGGCTGCATCGGTCCGTTTCCGGGTGGGGCCGTGGCGGCCGTCGGAGCGCGAGCCGCGGCGGGGGCGTGGCCCGGGAGCGGCTCCTCGGGGGTGCTGGGGTCGGGCGGGGGGCGGGTCGGTGAGAGGGACAGGGACGGGGCGATGATCGGAAACGTCGCCCTTCATGTGACGCTTTAGTGTGGTTGATGGTTGCGCGTCGCCAAGATACCGGTGTGGTGGAACTGATGACGATGGAACGTGCCCGACCCGGTCCTGGAGAGCCCGCTCCGGGGTGTCCGACTCAGGTCTGCGCGCATATGTCGCGGTCGGCGCGGATCTCGCCGGCCACCTTCGGCACGGCCGCGCCGCCGCCGCTCAGCTTCGCGCCGTCCTTGCCGATGACCAGGTAGACGTAGCCGGCCTTCGCCTTGGACCAGGCGGCCGACGGGTGGCCGGGGACCGCCAGCGCCGTCCGCGCGGCCTGCCCCTCGGCGCCCTTCCCGTAGAGGATCTTGGTCTTGGACGCCGACTTGACGGTGCCGACCTTGACGACCTTGAAGCCGCGCTCGGTGAGCGCGTCGGCGGTCCGCTGGGCGAGGCCGTGCTCGCCGGTGCCGTTGAAGACGCCGATCCTGACCTGGGCGGGCGGGACGGGCTGCACCTTCTGCTGCGCGGGCACCGGGGTCGGGGCGGGCTCGGGCGGGGTGTTGTCCTCGCGGATGGCCTGGAAGAGCGGCTCGGCGAGCTGCTGGTTGAACTGGACCCGGTTCTTGTCCTTCGGGTACGCCATCGTCGGCACCGTGACGAACCGGACCTTGCCCGCGCTCATCCCGCGCAGGCCGCTCGCGAGCTTCTGCATCACCGAAAGCGTGAGCTCGTCGTCGGCGTGGATCGACTTGGTGGCGGCGGACAGGAAGTTGTAGGTGCGGCCCGGGTCGGTCAGCATCCCCTTGTCGGTGGCCTTCTTGACGACCGAGGCCATGAACGCCTGCTGCCGCTTGATCCGGTCGAGGTCGGAGCCGTTGCCCAGCACGTAGCGGGTGCGCACGTAGCCGAGCGCCTGGTCGCCGTGCACGGTCTGCCTGCCCGCCTTGAGGTGCAGTTCGGCCTTCGGGTCGTTGACGGGCTTGTCGACGCAGATCTCCACGCCGCCGAGGGCGTCCACGACCTGCTTGAAGCCGGCGAAGTCGACCTCGACGAAGTGGTCGATGTGGATCTTGGTCATCGACTCGATGGTGCGCCAGGTGCAGGACGGGCCAGCGTTGGAGAACGCCGAGTTCAGCATGCCGAAGTAGGCGGGGATGGTGGAGCCGTTCTTGCGCTTGCAGCTCGGGACGTCGACCATCGAGTCGCGCGGGAAGCTGATGCCGATCGCGCCGGCGCCGCCGGGCGAGATGTGCAGCAGGATCGTGGTGTCGGAGCGCTCGCCCTGCTCGGTGCCGTACTGGGCGTTGGCGCCCTGCCGGCTGTCGGAGCCCATCATCAGGATGTTGATGGAGTCGTTGAGCTTGGCGGGCCGGTCCTTGCCGAGCTTGTCCTTCACGTTCTCGCGGTGGATCTGGCCGTCCAGCCGCCGCCAGAACCCGTACGCGGTGAGGCTGCCGCCGACCAGGATCACCGACATCGCGATCGAGACCCAGCCGAGCACGCGCCAGAGACGCCCCCGCGGCGCCGGCGGTTCCGGCGGCGATGGGGCGCTGTAGTACACCGGCGCGGGTGAGGCGGCTCGCTGCATCCGTAACATTTCAGCACAGATTGGACAGCGGTCACCCCCGTCACGGGAAACTCGGCCGGTAGCGGCGGGCCAGGGGGCCGTGCGGTGGCCGCGGACCCGCCCGGGGGCCGGCGGCGAGGTGACTAGACTCCAGTGAAGATGAGCATCGTAGACGCGCTGACCGACCAGGCCATGGTCGTGCTGCAGGACCGGCCGGTCGTCGCGCTGAGCGCCTGGCTGAACCGGGCGCTCGGCGAATGCGCCGGCACCGGCCGCACCCTGCAGCTGGTCACGCCGCTCGGCTCCCGGCTGTCCCTGCCGCTGCGCAGCGCCGCGTCCGGCGCCGAGCTGCAGTGGGTCGTCCACAACGACGACGGCTACTACGAGGGCCTGACCGGGCGCCCGATGAGGTGGAGCGGTGCCGCGTTCGTGCCGATCCCGGAGGCCCGCGACTACGCGGCCGGGTTCACCACCCGTCCCGCCGCCCCGATCGGCTCGCAGCTCACCCTCGTCTACCGGATCCGGCACGGCGCCGACGGGCATCTCGGCGGTCCCGTCGAGCGGCTGCTGCAGCTGACCACCGGCAAGCTGCCCGCCGGGCTCGGCCCCGCCGAGCCGCTGGAGCACCCGTGGCGGCCCGACCGGCTCACCGAGTACGCGCGCGGCCGCTCCACCGCCCGGCTGCTCGTCGTCGGCGACGGCCCGCGCCCCGCGCAGGCGATCTGCGACTTCACCGCGACCGAGGGCGGCGGCGTCGCCGAGGTCAGCACCGTCACCGTCGGCTACGGCCCGGAGGACCCGCCGCCGCTGCAGCATCTCGGGTCGCTGGTCGGGGCGCTCGCCGCCGACCAGCCCGTCGCGTCGCTGTTCGTGCAGCTCACCCCCGGCCGCGCCGACCTCACCACCGAGCCGCGCTGGACGGGCGCGCCCTCCCCGGTCGCGCTGGCCGTCGCGGGCGCCGTCGGCGGGCCGAACGGGATCCCCGGGCAGCAGGTCGGGCCGCCGCGCCAGCCGCTGACCATGTTCCCGCTGGGCGACGGCCGTTCCCAGGACGGCTGGCAGCGGCACAGCCTGCTGATGCAGCACCTCCAGTCGGCGTCGTAGCGTCCCGCCTTCCGCGGTGACATTTGTCCCGCCGAGCCGTGGACGGACGGATCTGCCGGGCCCGCCCCGGTTCTCGCGAAGCTTGGACCACCGCACGCGAGACACCACGGAGGGCCCGATGAAGATCCACCAGACGCACGCCGCGCGGCCGGGCACCGGCGAGGGGGCGCAGGCCGCCAGGGCGCTGGCGCCGTTCGCCGTGGACGTGGCCGTCCCGCTCGCCGTCTACTACCTCGCCCACAAGGGCTTCGGCCTGGACCTGGTGGCGTCGCTGGCGCTGAGCAGCGTGGTCCCGGCCGTGCGGACCGTGGGCGGCGCCGTCCGGAACCGGACGGTCAACGGGCTCGCCGGGCTGATGCTGGCGGTGAACGCGGCGGGCATCGCGCTCGGCTTCGTCGCCGGCGACCCGCGCCTGATGATCGCCAAGGACTCCGGGATCAGCAGCGTGATCGGGCTGTCGATCCTGGTGTCGGCGTTCCGGGCGAAGCCGCTGATGAGCGCGGGGCTGAAGCCGTTCCTCACCAAGGGCGAGGCGGCCCGCGAGGCGGCGTGGGACCGGCTGCGCGCGGGCTCGGCGCGGTTCCGCGGCCTGGAGCGCCGCTTCAGCGCGCTGTGGGGCTGCGCGCTGCTCGCCGAATGCGTCGCGCGGATCGTCGGGGCCTACACCGTCCCCGTCGAGACGATGGCCTGGCTCGGCACCGTCATGCTCGTCGCCGCCATCGGCATCTGCGCCGTGGTGAGCGGCGGCGCGTCCGAGCCGATGAAGGAGATGGTGGACGCCGAGGCGCGCGCACCGCAGGAGCGCGAGGCCGCGACCCCGGCGGCCATGGCCGCCTGAGCGCCGGCGAAGACGAAGCGAGCACCCGCGGAGAAGGCAAGGACATGCGCGCACGAGGCATCAACTACGACACCGGCTTCTTCCCCGGCGGCCGCAACAGCCGCCCCGGATTCGACCGGGCGGACGTCCGGCGCGACATGCGCGCCATCGCCGCCGACCTGCACTGCACCGCCGTCCGGATCAGCGGGGGCGACCCGGACCGGCTGAGCGCCGCCGCCGAGGAGGCGGCCGCCGCCGGGCTGGAGGTGTGGTTCGCGCCGTTCCCGTGCGAACTGGACACCGGCGAGATGGCGGCGCTGTTCGCCGAGTGCGCCGCGCGGGCCGAGCGCCTCCGGCGCGGCGGCGCGGAGGTCGTGCTGGTGATGGGCTGCGAGATCAGCCTGTTCGCGAAGGGCTTCGTCCCCGGAGACGACGTGTACGCCCGGATCCAGGCGGTCACGTCCGGCGACCCGGAGGTGTACGCCGCGATGGGCGACGTCCCGGGCCACGTCAACGCGTTCTTCGCCGGCGCGGTGGCGGCCGCCCGGGAACGGTTCGGCGGCCGGGTCACCTACGCGGCTGGCCCGTGGGAGGAACTGGACTGGGGACCGTTCGACCTGGTGTCCGTGGACGCCTACCGCGACGCCGGGAACGCGGCGCGCTACCGCGAGGAACTGCGCGGCCACTTCCGGCACGGCAAGCCCGTCACCGTCACCGAGTTCGGCTGCTGCACCTACCGGGGCGCCGGCGACCGGGGCGGCACCGGATGGATGATCGTCGACCGGGGCGCCGAGCCCGCGCGGCTGACCGGCGCGTACGTCCGCGACGAGCAGGAACAGGTCCGCTACCTGCGCGAACTGCTGGAGGTGTTCGAGGCCGAGGGCGTCGACGGCGCCTTCTGGTTCACCTTCGCCGGCTTCGCCCTCCCGCACGACCCGGCCGACCCCGCCCGCGACCTCGACATGGCCTCCTACGGCGTCGTCGCGATGGCCCCGGACGGAACGCGGTGGCCCAAAGCGGCCTTCCATGCCCTCGCCGCCGCATATGCCGCACACGGCCGATGATCTACCCGTAACGGATGAGGTACGGTCCCCTTCATGGGACCCGACGGCCAGCTCGGCGCGCTTGAGCGGGCCGTCGAGGGGACCCTCGCCGAGGGCGCGCTGGAGTTCGACGACGACGAGGCCGTACTGCGGATCGAGGGCTCCCTCGTCCTGACCACCGGCTGGTTCCTGTCCTGCGCCGCCGCCGGCGTCGTGCTGCTGCTGCTCGGCGCCGTACTGTCGCTGACCGGACTGCGGGACGCCGCGACGTGGGCGCTCGCCCCCGGCGCCGTGATGGTCGCGCTCGTCCTGGCCTTCCTGCTGGCGCTGCGGTTCACCCCGCTGCCCGCGCTCTGGCCCGAGCTGGAGCTGCGCTTCACCGAGCAGGCGATGGTGCACCGGCGGACCCGCGTCCCGTTCGGCGACCTGCGCCCCGAGCACCTGGTGTGGAAGAACGGCCGGTTCTTCCGCCGGCTGTACGTCCGGCACCCGTCGCTGCGCAAACAGCTCGCCGGGTTCTTCGAGAGCGAGGAGCGGCAGGCCGAGGAGTTCCAGCGCCGGCTCTGGGAGCTGATCTCCGCGCCGGACCTGCCCGGCGTGCTCACCCACGGCAGCGACCTCACCCCGGTGCAGCGCTGGATCATCGGCGCGGGCGCCCCGTACGGCGCGATCAACGGGTTCCGGCTGGACCGGCTCGGCGCCGCGCCCGGCGAGTCCGCGGCGGCGGCCGACCGGCGCACCGCGCAGGAGCTGCTGCGCGAGCCGTGGGGCGCCTACGACCTGGAGCAGCTGCTCGCCGCGGTGAACTGGCTCGTCCAGGACGGGCACCGCGCCGACTTCACCATGGACGCCGAGATCGCCGCCCGCCCGCGCGAGCTGCAGGAACGCTACGCCGAGCTGCTGCGCGAGGTGGACGCGCTCATCGCCGCCGACCGGCTGGAGCCGCCGTTCGTCGAGCGGCTGATCGAGCTGGTCCGCGTCCGGTACGGGGACGAGGGCGCCGCGTACGCCAAGCTCGTCCCGCCGCTGCTGCGCGACGAGCCGGGCGCGGACGCCAGCGAGGAGGGCGGGGAGCTGGCCCAGTTCCTGCACCGGCTCTTCAACGACCGCGACCACGCCGGCGAGGAGCTGCACCGGCTGGAAGTCCTGGCCGACCCTGACCTGCGCACCAACGTCGGCCGGTTCCTCATCTGGGACTACGCGCGCGCGTTGATGCTGTACCGGTGGGGCCACATGGTGGGCTGGCTCACCGAGGAGTACTGCTGGGAGCGGATGCTGCCGCTCGCCCTGGACATCCAGCGCCGCTACACGTCCTGGCACGACATGGCCACCTGCTACCTGCAGGGCCGGCTGCTGTGGTCGGGCGGCGGCGGACGGGCGCAGGCCGAGTACGACCGGCTCGTCGAGCACCTGGCCGGGGAGCGGCGCAGCCCCTGGAACCTCGTGCCGTGGGACCTCGACCTGACCCGCGACTGGCCCTGACGTGGCCCTATCGGGCGCCGCTCGGCCGCCGCGTCAGCCGCCGATGACCCCGCCCTGGTAGGCGGCGCCGTCCGGCGCGTTCCGCGGGTCGCCGGGCACCTCGGCCGCCGCGCCGCCGTCCTCGCCGGACGCCCGCCAGCTCTGCGCCGGGGCGTCGCTCTCCCCGTCCGGGTACACGGTGCCGCCGAGCCAGTGCACCAGCGAGTCGGCGAACTTGCGGGCGACGCGCGGCGCGTCCGGCAGGTCGGTGACCGCGCGGATGTCCACCCACCAGACCGGCGCGACGACCCGGGCGGCGAACTCGGCGCCGAGCAGCCGGCCGATCTCGCCCTGCACCGACACCTGCACCGCGTCCTCGATCGCCACCAGCAGCCGGCCCTCGGCGTCGTACAGCAGGGTCGGCTCCGGCTCGCCGCCGCGCAGCTCCAGCGGCTCGCCCATCGCGATCATGCCGTCGGCGACCGCGTGCACGTCCGGGCGGCGGCGCACCAGCGCGACCAGGTCGCTGCTCATCGGACCACCCCCGCGCCGAGCGAGCGGGCGAACACCTCGTGCACGACCTGGACCCCCGCCATCCGCGCGGCGGCCGACACCCGGCCGAGGTCCAGCGAGCTGCCCGTCGCCAGATGCCGGTCGTAGGGCACCGCCACCACCGGCAGCCCCCACGCGGCCAGCATCTGGTGGGCGCGCTGCAGGTCGGCGCCGACCTGCGGGGCGTGCGACACCATCGCGATCACGGTGCGGCGCAGCACGTCCTGCTGGTCGTTGGAGACGAACCACTCCAGCGCCCCGCGCGCGCTCAGCGCCCCGTCGACCGTGCCCGGCGTCACCAGCACCAGGCCGTGCGAGCCCGCGATCACCCCGCGGTTGACCTCGGTGAGGATGCCCGCGCCGCAGTCGACGACCGTCGCCGCGACGTACCGGCTCACCGCGCTCAGCGCCGTCTCGAACGTCTCCAGCGTGAACTCGCCGGCGATCCGGCCGCCGCGCGTGGACGACAGCACCCACAGGCCGTCGGGGGTGCGGGTGAGGAACCGCGCCGCCTCCTCGAACGACTGCGGCTGCTGCCCGGCGAGGTCGAACAGCGACAGCTGCGAGCGGACGCCGAGCCGCAGCGGCAGCGAGCCCAGCTCGGCGTCGGCGTCGGCGGCCAGCACCCGGTCGGCGCGGTGCCGGGCCAGCTCGGTCGCGATCAGCGCGGCCATCGTCGTCTTGCCCGCGCCGCCGCGCACGCTCGCCACCGCGATCTGCCGGGAGCTCGGCACGGACCGCTGCATCATCTCGGTGAACGCGGCCAGCAGCCGCGCCTCGCGGGCACCGCCGCCGACCGCCTTCAGCACGCCGCGCCCGACCCGGCGGGCCAGCACGTCCAGGTGCTGGTTCCTGCGGACCAGGTCGGTGGGCGGGATCTGCTGGCCGCCCGCGGGACCGGGGGCGGCGGGCTGGCCGGGCAGGCCCGGGTGGACGGGCGCGCCGGGCTGCCCGGCCGCGGCCTGCTGCGCCGCGGCGGCCGCCGGGTCGGGCCAGGCGCCCTGCTGCCCGGTCTGCTGCCCCTGCTGCTGCGCCGCCTGGTCACCGGCCGCCGGGATCGCGCCGAGGACCGGGTTGACCGCGGCCTCCCAGTCGAAGTCGGAGTGCACGAGCGGGTCGGCCTGCTGCTGGGGCTCGGCGGGGACGTCCGCCGCCTGCTGCGCGGCCTGCTGTGCGGCCTGTTGCGCCGCCGCCTGCTGCTGGGCGGCCTGCTCCTGAAAGGCCTGCTGCTGCGCCGCGTACTGGGCTGCCTGCTGGGCCGCTTGCTGGGCCGCCGCCTCCTGTTGAGCCGCCGCCTGCTGCTGGGCGACCTGCGGGGACGGCACCGGTTCGGGCGCCGGCGGTTCGGGGAGCAACGGCGCCGGTTCGTCCTGGACGTTCTGCGACGCCTGCGCGACCTGCGGGAACGGCGGAGCCTCGGGGACGGGGGCCGGTGCCTCCGGTGCCGGCTGCGCGGCGGGCCGCTGCATCGGCCGCTCGGCCGGCGCGGTCGGCGCCTGGGCCACCTGCGGCGGGACGGACGGGGCGGGAGCCGGTTCCTGGGCAGGCTGGGGCGGCGCGTCGGCGCCCCACGACCCCTGTGCGGGGCCGGACGGCGTCGCGTCGAGGACCTGGAGGCCCCGCCGGGAAACGCCGATCTCGCGCAGTACCGCCTGTTGCCAGCTGGAGTCGGACACCTGCCTCCCCTCTCCCCGCCAAGCCTACGAGACACCCGTCGCCCCACGCACCGCCGCGGGCCCGGCGGCGGCACCCGGGCAGGCGCCGGGGCACCGTGCACACCGGTCTCACCGGCACAGACGACCTCAGACCGGCGATCTGCCCTGAAATCACCATTACCTGCCCGCTACTCTTGCCGGACCTCAGTCGGCACCCCGCCACGTACCATCCGCCCGGAGCGAGCATGAACCCCCCTGAATGGCCCGGCCAGCCCCCCGGCGGGTCCGGATTCCCCCCGGCCCCGCCCGGTCCGCCGATGCCCGGACCCCCGATGCCCGGCCCCCCGATGCCGGGGCCGCCGATGCCCGGTCCGCCGGGCGCCCCGATGGGCTTCCCGCCGCCACCGCGGCGCAGCGGCGGCGGCCCGCTCGTGCCGCTGCTGATCATCGGCGTGGTCGCGGTGCTCGCGGTCGTCGGCGTCGGCGCGTTCTTCCTCCTCAGCGGCGACGACAACGACGACCCGCCGATCGCCGTGCGGACGCCGACCTACCTGACCCCGTCCTCCCGGACGACCACCGTGCCGTCACCGCGGACGTCCATAGGCGGCGGCACCGGCGACCCGGCGAGCGTCCTGTCCCGGACGATCCGGACGGCGAAGGGCAACACCTTCACCCAGGCCGGCACCCGGAACGAGTCGTGCACCACCCGCGCCAACGCCAAGCTGCTGACCGCGCTGCGCACGCACCCGTGCATCGGGCTCATGCACTCGGCGGTCTACGCCAACCCGGGCCGGACCATCGTCACGTCCGTGTCGATCATGACGCTGGCCAGCGACTCCGCGGCCGCCAGCGTGCGGGGCGTCACCGACCGGAGCGGCTGGCCGAAGCTGCTCACCCCGTCGGACGCCAGCGGGCTCCCGCAGCCGCGCGCGAACCCGGCGTACTGGACGCGCACCTGGTCGCAGGGCCGCAACGTGATCTACGCGCAGTCGTACTGGAAGACCGGCGGCCCGACCGGCGGACGCACCGGCCAGGTCTTCGCGACCGCCGGCGAGCTCGGCGTCGAGGTCACCAACACGCTGCTGTGGTCCAACTGATGGAACGGCCGGACTGATGGACCGTTCCCGCGCGGGAGCCGGACGGGCGGGAGGCCGCCCGTCCCGTCCCCGCGCGGTCAGCCGTCGCGCCGCGCCGCGTCGCGCTTGCGGGCCTGCGCCCGCTCGTAGGAGGCCAGCGCGCGCTCACCGCCGGGCCGCAGCTCGAACCGGATCCCGCGATCGCCCTCGAACGGCTCGCGATGGTCGAAGCCACCGGTGTAGATCTCGGCCGGCACCCGCTCGGGGAACGCGTCGCAGTACGGGATCCAGGTGTCCACCGACGTCTCCGCGTCGGGGTTGGCCCGCTGCTGGAGACGCACGCACGCGTCACAGATGCTGGGTCTCCTGCGCATGGTCCGGCCGTCCTCTCCGCCGTTCGCCCTGCCGTCCGCTCGCGCCGCCGGACGCACCGCCCGCGGCCACGCCGCAGTGTTCCACAACCGCGGTAACGCCTCCCCGTCCGGCCGCGATCACCAGGGAACGGGTTGCGACATGAGCGAGGAAATCACCATAATGATCGCTCTCTGTGTGTCTGTGATCGTGCGCGGTCGCGGGCTCGTTCAGCTCCCGACGAACAGAGGGGTCCCCCGTGCGCGCTGAATGGCAGGCGCATATCGACGAACTCCTGCAGACCTACCAGGAGAAGCGCCGGCAGATCCAGGACATGCAGTCCCGGCTGGAGACCGTCGAGGCGTCGGCCGAGGCCGCCGACGGCATGGTCCGCGTCAAGGTCGACCGGCAGGGCCGGCTGACCTCGCTGGAGTTCGACCCGCGGGTCTCCCGCAGGCTCGGCAGCGAGGAGCTCGCCGACGCCGTCATGGAGGCGTCGAAGAAGGCGCAGGCGGACGTCGCCGACCAGTTGCGCGAGGCGATGCAGGGCCTCGCGCCCGAGGGCGGGCCCGGTCAGGGCGGCGGGTTCGACCTCGCCAAGCTGCTTCCCGAACGGCCGGACGACATCGAGGCCGTCCGGCAGCGCCTCGGGATCCAGCCGCAATGACGTTCGACGGCTACGAGGTCGACACCGAGGCCCTCAAACGCGCCGGCGGCGGGTTCGACACCAACGCCGGCACGCTGCAGCAGATCTTCGACACCCTCAACTCGGCGCTGCAGGCCGAGGGCAAGTGCTGGGGCGGCGACGAGACCGGCCAGAAGTTCGAAGAGGGCTACGCCGAGCCCAGCAAGAGCGTCCTGGAAGCCTTCCCCAAGCTCAAGACGGGGCTGAACGGCATCAAGAAGGGCGTCGACGAGATGGCCAAGGAATACAAGAAGGCCGAAGACGCCTCGAGGCTGAAGTGAGCTGATCCGTGGGTCTGGAAATCCCCGCCGAGGTCCAGTGGCTGTCGTGGATCGTCGGCTCCGACTGGCCCGAGGGCGACGAGACCGCGATGCGGCGCTGCGCGGACGCCTGGCGCCAGGCCGCCACCTCCATCAACGAGCTCGTCGGCGACGTCACCGGCACCGTGAACAACGTGCGCGGCACCCTGGACGCCGAGGCGGCGGAGAAGTTCCAGAAGAACGTCGAGCAGTGGACGACGACCGACCCGCGGCTGCTGCCCAGCATGGCGGAGTCCTGCAACAAGCTCGCCGAGGTCCTCGACGCCGGCGCGCTGGACATCGAGTACGCCAAGTACATGTTCATCGCGCTGCTGATCGTCACCGCGATCGAGATCGCGATGCTGATCGCGGCGGCGTTCGAGACGTTCGGCGCGTCCACCGCGGGGATCCCGGTGGCGGAGGCCGCCGCCCAGACCTCCTCGCGGCTGATCTTCAAAGAGCTGATGGAGAAGCTCAGCGAGAAGCTCGGGGAGAAGCTGCTCGCCTCCGTGCTCAAGGGCGCCGCGTTCGGCGCGCTGCAGGGCGGCGGGCTCGACCTGCTCGTCCAGGGCGTCCAGATCGCCGAGGGCAACCGCAAGGGCGTCGACTGGGGCAAGACCGCCGGCGCCACCTTCGACGGCGCGATCGGCGGCGCCATCTCCGGCGGCATCGCGCACGGCGCGGGCAAGATCCCCGGGGTCGGGGACGCGGCCGCCACCCCGCTCGGCAACATGTTCAAGGGCGCGGCGCGCGAGGGCGTGTCCGAGGCCATCAGCGGCGTGGCCGGCACGGTCGCCACGTCGGCGATCCACGGCGACCCGCTGACCTGGGACGCCGTCGCCAAGGGCGCCACTTCCGGCGCCTTCGGCGGCGCGGTCGGCGGCGCGAAGGGCGGCCTGCACGACTTCGAGGTGCCGACGCCGGGCGCCGATCCCGCCTCGAACATCACCCCACCGACGACGACGCACACGCCCTCGGTCGGCGACGGCGGAGGCGGAGGCGGTTCCGACGGCGGCGGCTCGGGCGGATCGTCAGGCGGCGGCTCGGGCGGTGGCTCGGGCGGTGGCGGCGGCACGCACGCGACCGGCGGCGGAGGCGGCGGCTCCTACGGAGGCGGCTCGGGCGGCGGTGGGGGTTCCCACGCCGGCGGCGGTTCCGATGGCGGCGGAGGCGGCGGTGGGAACCGCATCTCCACCCTGCTCGGCGACACCGGCGGCGGAGGCGGCGGAGGCTCGAACCACGGCGCCACCCTCGCATCGGCGGCCCCGGAAGGCGGCGGAGGCGGCGGCTCGTCCTACACGGGCGGAGGCGGCTCGTCCGGCGGCGGCCTCGGCTCCAACCCCGCGGCCTTTAGCGGCGGAGCCCCCTCCGGCGCGGACGGCGGCGCCCCGGGCCCGTCCTCGTCGAGCGGCGGCCCAAGCGGCGCCGTCCCCATGGGCGGCGGCACGACCCCCGCCGGCGCCCCCGCAGCAACCGGCGGCGCCCCCACCCCAGGCACCGGCAGCACCGGCCCCGGCGCTTCGACCGGCTCAGGCAGCGGCACCGGCGGCTCGACCGGCGCGGGCAGCGGCACCGGCAGCTCCGGGAGCGGCTCCAGCAGCTCAGGCGGCGGCGCCCCGGGCGCTCGCCCCGGCGCGGGCGGCGGCACCCCCGGCGGCCCGCCGCCCTCCTCGGCGGGCGGGGGCCCGTCCACCCGGCCCCGCTCGTCCGGCAGCGGGTCCGGCCGCGGCCGCCGCGGGGAGGACACCCCCTCCCCCCGCGGTAG
>NZ_BAAAMR010000070.1:38614-55511 GCF_039529375.1 Actinomadura napierensis | reverse complement strand
TCCGCCGGCGCCGCCGGCGCCGCCGCCGGGCGGGCCGGTGCCGTCGCGCCGGCCGCTGGTCATCGCGGGTGCGGTGGTCGGCGCGCTCGGCCTGGCGGCGCTGCTGATCGGCGTGCTCACGCCGGACTCCTCGCCGAAGACCGGCGGTCCGACGAAGGCGCCCGTCCCGTCCAAGACCACCAAAACGGCGGCGGCGACCGCGTGCTCGGTGGCGTACCGGATCGACGGGTCGTGGCCGCAGGGTTTCCAGGCCACGGTGCGGATCACCAACCTCGGAAAGGCCCGGCTCGGCGACTGGCGGCTGGTGTTCGACTTCCCGGACGGCCAGTCGATCACGCAGGTGTGGAACGCCGGGCAGGAGCAGCACGGCGCGTCGGTGACGGTCACCGCGGCCGGCTGGAACGCGTCGATCCCGCCGCGCGGGACGGTCGAGTTCGGCTTCCTCGGTCGGTGGGACGGCGGTAACGGGCGCCCCACCCGGTTCACCCTGAACGGCGTGGAGTGCCGCTAGCCCGGCCTGCTTGTGGGAGCGCTCCCAGAAAGTTCCCGCAGCTCACCGGCCATTTTCGGCGGTCAATCCCGATTGTCCTATTGTGCAGCGGATCGCCGAGGGCTTAGCATCCCGGTCAATCGAAGCGCTTCGACACCGTTCGACGGACACGACCCCACCGGTCCCACCCCCGTGAAGGATCCCCCATGTTCAAGGCAGGCAGGAGTGCGGCGCTGCTCGCCGCCCTCGCCGCCGCGGCCCTGTCGCTCTCCGCCTGTGGCGGCGACGGCGGCGGCTCCGACGGCAAGGTGCTCAAGCTCTGGCACTACGAGGCCCCCGACAGCGCCATGGGCCAGGCGTGGAACGAGGCGATCAAGGAGTTCCAGGCCGCCCACCCCGGCGTGAAGGTGAAGTTCGAGGAGAAGGGCTTCGAGCAGATCCAGAAGACCGCGCCGATGGTCCTCAACTCCAAGGACGCCCCCGACGTCATGGAGTACAACAAGGGCAACGCGACCGCCGGCACGCTCTCCAAGCAGGGCCTCCTCCAGGACCTCACCCCCGAGGTCACCAAGCGCGGCTGGGACAAGCTCGTCAGCCCCGGCGTCCAGGTCACCGCCAAGTACGACGCCAAGGGCACCATGGGCGGCGACAAGTGGTTCGGCGTCCCGAACTACGGCGAGTACCTGCAGGTCTACTACAACAAGGACCTGTTCAAGAAGTACGGCGTAAAGATCCCGACGACGTTCGCCGAGCTCACCGCCGCGATGGACACGTTCGCCGCCAAGGGCGTCACCCCGCTGACCAACGCCGGCGCCGAGTACATGGCGCACCAGTTCGTCTACCAGCTCGCCCTCGACAAGGCGCCCGACCGCTCGTGGGTGGACGCCTACCAGCGCTACACCGCCAAGCCGAACTTCAACGACGCCGCCTGGACCTACGGCGCCACCACCTTCGCCGACTGGGTGAAGAAGGGCTACATCGCCAAGGACTCGGTGAGCAAGAAGGCCGAGGACGCGGGCGTCGCCTTCATGGGCGGCAAGTTCCCGATGATGTTCTCCGGCAGCTGGTGGTTCGGCCGGGTCGCCAAGGAGGCCAAGTTCGACTGGGAGACCGCGGTCTGGCCGGGCGCGAAGATGACCCTCGGCTCCAGCGGCAACCTGTGGGTCGTCCCGAAGGGCGCGAAGAACAAGGAGCTGGCCTACGACTTCATCGACATCACGATGAAGAAGAAGGTCCAGAACATGCTCGGCAACCTCGGCGGCATCCCGGTCGCGGCCGACTCCTCGGCGATCACCGACCCGAAGGTCAAGAAGCTCACCGACGACTTCACGGCCCTCGCGCAGAACAACCGGCTCGCCTACTACCCGGACTGGCCGGTCTCCGGCTTCTATGACGCCTGGGTCGCCCAGGTCCAGAAGATCATGAACGGGACCGCGCCCGGCGAGGCGCTGAGCGCGCTGCAGAAGACCTACGAAGACGGCCTGCCCAAGTGACGACGCACCACGAGGCCGGGAAGGGACGCGGCGCCGCCACCGGCGCCGCTCCCCGCCCGGCGGGACGCGCGCGGGCGCGCGAGCAGCTCGGGTACCTGCCGTACCTGCTCCCCGGGCTGCTGCTGTTCACCGCCGTCATCGGCGTGCCGTTCCTGATGAACATCGGGACGAGCTTCACCGAGTGGTCCGGCGTCGGCAGCCCGTCCTGGATCGGCCTCGACAACTACCGGGAGCTGGTGCAGGACGGCGAGTTCTGGGCCTCCTTCCGGCACAACGTCCTGGTCATCGTCGGGATGGCGATCGTCCCGACCGCGATCGGGCTGGTGCTGGCCGCCGCCCTCACCGACCTGATCGACCGGCACTTCGGATCGCGCGCCGCGGCCGTCCTGCGCGCCTGCCTGTACCTGCCGCAGGTGCTGCCGATCGTCATCGGCGGCGTGGTGTGGAGCTGGCTGCTGTCGCCCGACAACGGCGCGGTGAACACGCTGCTGGACGACGTCGGGCTCGGGTCGCTGGCGCACGACTGGCTCGGCGACCCGTCCACCGCGCTGTGGTCCGTCCTCGGCGTCATGGTGTGGATGCAGATCGGGTTCCCGCTCGTGGTGTTCATGTCGGGGCTCCAGCGCGTCGACCCGTCGCTGTACGAGGCGGCCGAGATCGACGGCGCGACGTGGGCGCGGCGGTTCTGGCACATCACGATCCCGCAGATCCGCCCGGAGATCTTCGTCGTGCTGCTGTGGACGACGATCGCAGCGCTCAAGGCCTTCCCGCAGATCTTCGTGCTGACCAAGGGCGGGCCGGGCGGCGCCACGAACGTCCCGTCGTACTACTCCTACGTCAACTTCTTCGAGAAGTCCGACGTCGGCTACGGATCGGCGATCGCGACCGTGCTGACGCTCGTCATCATCGCGCTCACCGTCGTCTTCCTGCGGCTGCAGGGACGTGACCTGGGGGAGGAGGGGCGATGACCGTGACGATGACCAAGCCCGGCGCCCCGGCGCGGGACCGGCGGGACGCTCCGCGCCGGCGCCGCCGCCGCGGCCCGTCCGCCTACGCGGTGCTCGTCGCGCTGATCGCGCTGGCCGGGGTCATGCTGATCCCGTTCCTGGTCGTGGTGTTCAACGCGCTCAAGACGCCGCAGGAGTACACCTCCAAGGGACCGCTCGCGCCGCCGTCCGGCTTCAACTTGGACGCGATCCGCGACTTCTGGGAGCGGGTCGACTTCGGGCACGTCCTGTGGAACAGCGTGCTCGTCAGCGGCTCGGTCGCGGTGCTGGCCGTCCTGCTGTCGGTGTTCAACGCCTACGCGCTCGGCATCGGCCGCATCAAGGGCCGCATCTGGCTGCTCGCGCTGCTGCTGCTCGCCAACACGCTGCCGCAGGAGGCGCTGGTCTACCCGCTGTACTACATGGCCAAGCAGCTCGGGATCTACGACACCCGGCTCAGCGTGATCATCGTGTTCACGGTGGTGCAGAGCGCCTTCGGCACCTACCTGCTGTCGTCGGTGATGTCGGCGTTCCCGCGCCCGCTGCTGGAGGCGGCGCGCATCGACGGCGCGAACCGCTGGCAGATCCTGTGGCGGGTGGTCGTCCCGGTCGTGCGGCCGACGCTGAGCGTGCTGCTCGTCTTCTTCTTCGTGTGGACGTGGAACGAGTTCCTCATCCCCATGGTCTTCCTCATCTCCAACGAGAACCAGACGGTCTCCGTCGCGCTCGGCGTGCTGCAGGGGCAGCGCCTCATGGACGCCACGATGTCCAGCGCCGCCGCGCTCCTCGGCCTCCTCCCGACCGTCGTGTTCTTCCTCATCTTCCAGCGCACCCTGTCGCGCGGACTCACCGCAGGAGCCATTAAGTAATGAAGTTCAGTGACGGCTACTGGATGATGCGCGAGGGTGTGCACGCGGTTCATCCGGTGGAGGTCCTCGACGTCGCGGAAGGGCCCGGATCGTTCTCGGTCCAGGCGCCCGGCCAGCGGATCCGGCACCGGGGCGACCTGCTCAAGGGGCCGGTGGTGACGATCGACTGCGCGTCGCCCATGCCGGACGTCATCGGCGTCACCATCACCCATTTCGCGGGAACGAAGCGGCGCGGGCCGGAATTCGAGCTGGCCGCCGATCCGACCGGTGACGTCCGGGTGGACGGCGACGCGGCGGAGCTGACGTCCGGTGCGCTGACCGTGCGGGTCCGGCGCGGCGGGGAATGGGGCGTCGACTTCCTGGCGGACGGCCGGCGGCTGACCGGGACGGCGCCCAAGGCGACGGCCGTCATCGACACCGACGACGGCAAGCACTACGTGCGCGAGCAGCTGGATCTGGGCGTCGACCATTTCGTGTACGGGCTCGGCGAACGGTTCGGGCCGCTGGTGAAGAACGGCCAGTCCGTCGACATCTGGAACGCCGACGGCGGCACCGCCAGCGAGCAGGCGTACAAGAACGCGCCGTTCTTCCTGACGAACGCGGGCTACGGCGTCTTCGTCGACCATCCCGGGCACGTCTCGTTCGAGGTCGCCTCCGAGGCCGTCGCGCGGACGCAGTTCAGCGTCGAGGGCCAGTCGATGCGGTACTTCGTCATCTACGGGCCGTCGCCGCGGGAGATCCTGCGCAAGTACACCGCGCTGACCGGACGGCCCGCGCGCCTGCCGGACTGGTCGTTCGGGTTGTGGCTGTCGACCTCCTTCACCACCGACTACGACGAGGCGACCGTCTCCTCGTTCATCGACGGGATGGCGGAGCGGGACCTGCCGCTCAGCGTGTTCCATTTCGACTGCTTCTGGATGCGCGAGTTCCAGTGGTGCGACTTCGAATGGGATCCGCGGGTGTTCCCGGACCCGGCCGGAATGCTGCGCCGGCTCAAGGAGCGCGGGCTGAGGATCTGCCTGTGGATCAATCCCTACATCGGGCAGCGCTCACCGCTGTTCAAGGAGGGCAGGGCGCGCGGTTACCTGCTGACGCGGCCGAACGGCGACGTCTGGCAGTGGGACAAGTGGCAGCCCGGCCTGGCGGTGGTCGACTTCACCAATCCCGAGGCGCGGGAGTGGTATTCGGCGAAGCTGGAGGCGCTGCTGGACATGGGCGTCGACTGCTTCAAGACCGACTTCGGCGAGCGCATCCCGACCGACGTCGTCTACCACGACGGCTCCGACCCCGAGCGGGCGCACAACTACTACACCTATCTCTACAACCAGACCGTTTTCGAGCTGCTGCGCAAGAAGCGCGGCGAGGGCGAGGCGGTGGTGTTCGCCCGGTCGGCGACGACCGGAGGGCAGCGTTTCCCGGTGCACTGGGGCGGCGACTGCGAGTCGACGTTCGAGGCCATGGGGGAGAGTCTTCGCGGGGGCCTTTCCCTCGGCATGTCGGGGTTCGGCTACTGGAGCCACGACATCGGCGGCTTCGAGGGGACGCCCGATCCGGCGCTGTTCAAGAGGTGGATCGCGTTCGGGATGCTGTCCTCCCACAGCCGGCTGCACGGAAGCCATTCCTACCGGGTGCCGTGGCTGTTCGACGAGGAGTCGGTGGACGTCCTCCGCGACTTCACCAAGCTGAAGATGCGGCTGATGCCCTACCTTTCCGGTGCGGCGCGGCAGGCCTGCGGCGAGGGCGTGCCGATGATGCGGGCGATGGTCCTGCAGTTCCCGGACGACCCGGCCTGCACGCATCTCGAACGCCAGTACATGCTCGGCGACGACCTGCTGGTGGCGCCCGTGTTCTCCTCGGGCGGCGACGTCTCCTATTACGTTCCGGACGGCGTGTGGACCCATTACCTCACCGGCGAACGCGTGAACGGTGGCCGGTGGGTGAAGGAACGGCACGGATTCGGCAGCGTCCCGTTGCTGGCCCGTCCCGGCTCGGTCGTCCCCGAGGGTTCGGTGGACGACCGGCCCGACTACGACCACGCCGACGGCGTCACGCTGCGGGTGTACGAGCCGTCCGACGGGATGCACGTCGTCACCCAGGTGGGTGAAACGACGTTCACCACCGCGCGGAACGGCGCGACCGTCCGCGTGGTGGGCGAGGGGGCTTGGAACGTTCTGCTGGTCAACGCGAGGGTGTCCACCGTCGAGGGGGGCGACGCGTCCCATCATCCGCAAGGGGTTCTGGTCAAGGCGACCGGTGGCGAACTCGTCATCACTCTGGAAGAGGAGAACTGATGGGATTCCCGGACGGATTCCTGTGGGGAACGGCGACGGCGTCCTACCAGATCGAGGGCGCCGCCGCGGAGGACGGCCGCACGCCGTCCATCTGGGACACCTTCAGCCGCACGCCGGGAAAGGTGCTGAACGGCGACACCGGTGAGGTCGCCACCGACCATTACCACCGCTGGCGGGAGGACGTCGCGTCGATGGCGCGGCTGGGGGTCGGCGGGTACCGGTTCTCCATCTCGTGGTCGCGCGTCCTGCCGGAGGGGAAGCCCAACCAGAAGGGCTTCGACTTCTACTCGCGGCTCGTCGACGAACTGCTCGAGAACGGCATCGCCCCCGTTGCCACGCTCTACCACTGGGACCTCCCGCAGGAACTGGAGAACGCGGGCGGCTGGCCGGTGCGCGACACCGCGCGCCGCTTCGCCGACTACGCCGAACGCGTCGGCCGGGTGCTCGGCGACCGCGTCGACACCTGGACGACGCTGAACGAGCCGTGGTGCTCGGCGTTCCTCGGCTACGCGGCGGGCGTCCACGCGCCGGGCCGCACCGACCCGGCGGACGCGCTCGCCGCCGCGCACCACCTCAACCTCGCGCACGGCCTGGCGGTGCGGGCGCTGCGCGGCGTCGTGTCGCCGTCCGCGCGGCACTCGGTCACCCTGAACCTGCACCACCTGCGCGGGGACGCGGAGGCCGTCCGGCGGGCCGACGCCGTCGCCAACCGGATCTTCCTGGGCCCGATGCTCGGCCGCGGCTACCCCGCCGACCTGCTCGCCGACACCGCGGAGATCACCGACTGGGCGTTCGTCCGCGACGGCGACGCCGGCGTCATCGCCGCGCCGATCGACGTCCTCGGCGTCAACTACTACTCGCCGACGGTCGTCCGCGTGTGGGACGGGACGTCGCCGCGCGAGAACGACGACGGCCACAAGCGGGGCGCCGCCACTCCGTTCGTCGGCTGCGAGGGCCTGGAGTTCGTGAGGCAGCCGGGCCCGTACACGGCGATGGGCTGGCCGATCGACGCGTCCGGCCTGGAGGAGCTGCTGCTGCGGCTGCACCGCGAGTACCCCGGAACCCCGCTGATGATCACCGAGAACGGCGCCGCGTTCGACGACGAGGTGGTGGACGGCCCTGATGGTGGGCGGCAGGTGCGCGACGACCGCCGCATCGCCTACCTGCGCGACCACGTCGCCGCCGCCGAGCGCGCCTGCGCGGCGGGCGCCGACCTGCGCGGATACTTCGCCTGGTCGCTGCTCGACAACTTCGAATGGGCCTACGGCTACGACCGGCGCTTCGGGCTGATCCATGTCGACTACCGCACGGGCGAACGGACCTGGAAGGACAGTGCCTTCTGGTACCGCGACGCGATCGGCGCGTCGCCGGCATCGGACGCCCGATGAGCCGCCCGACGACCGGACGGTCCGTGGTCAAGATCACCGATGTGGCGCGGCACGCCGGGGTGTCGCCGAGCACGGTGTCCTACGTGCTGAGCGGCAAGCGCACGATCTCCGAGGAGACCCGGCGGCGCGTCCGCGACAGCATCCGCGAGCTCGGCTACCGCCCGCACGCCGGCGCCCGCGCCCTCGCCAGCAGCCGCTCCAACGTGCTGGCGCTGATGATCCCGCTGCGCTCGGGCATCGCGGTCCCCGTCGTCATGCAGTTCGCGATGTCGGTGGTGACCGCCGCCCGCCGGCACGACCACGACGTCCTGCTGCTGACCCAGGAGGAGGGCGAGGACGGCCTGCGCCGCGTCGCCGACAGCGCGCTCGTCGACGCCCTCATCGTGATGGACGTGCAGATGAAGGACCCCCGGCTGCCGCTGCTGCGCTCCCTCGACCGGCCCAGCGTGCTCATCGGGTTCCCGGCCGACGCCGACGACCTGACCTGCATCGACCTGGACTTCCACGCGGCCGGCGCGGTCTGCGTGGAGCATCTGGCCGGGCTCGGGCACCGCGAGGTCGCGCTGATCGGCTCGCCGCCCGAGGTGTACGCCCGGCAGACCGGGTTCGCGCAGCGGGTCGCGGACGGCTTCGGCGCGGCGGTCCGCGAGCACGGACTGACCGGCGGCGTCCACCCGTGCGAGGCGGCCCCGGAGGCGGCCCGCGCGCTGGTCGCCCGGCTGCTCGCCGAACGCCCGGGGCTGACCGGGATCCTCGTCCACAACGAGCCGGTCGTGGACACGGTCGTGCGGGCGCTGCGTGCGAACGGGCGCGCCGTCCCGCAGGACGTGTCGGTCGTGGCGATCTGCCCGGACGATCTGGCCGAGCACGCCGAGCCGGCGCTGTCGTGCGTCGCGATCCCGGCCCAGGAGGTGGGCGGGCGCGCCGTCGAGCTGCTGATGGGCAAGCTCGACGGCGGGACCGTCCCGGCCGCGACCCTGCTCCCGCCGACCCTGACCCCGCGCGCGAGCACCGCCCCGGCGCCGCGCTGACGCCCCCGCCCGTCCCGCTCACCGCTCACCGCCCGTCCCGCTCACCGTCCCGTCCCGCCGGACCCGAAGGAGGCATGCGTCCGGGCCCGCGCGGCCCGGTTGTCGAAGCGCTTCGACACTTGTTGCTCGGGGGACGAGTCCAAGAGGAGAAACCGGTGCCCACCACCCGCCCCACCCCCCGTTTCCCCGCCCGGCGCCGCCGGGCCGTCGCCCTCGCCGTGGCCGCCGTGCTGGCGGCCCCGGCCGCCTGGACGGCCGCCCCGGCCTCGGCCGCCCAGACCTTCCCGTTCCGTGACCCCCACCTGCCGGTCGACGCCCGCGTCAAGGACCTGCTCGGACGGCTCACGACCGACGAGAAGATCTCTCTGCTGCACCAGTACGAGCCGGCGATCCCGCGCCTCGGGATCAAGCGGTTCAAGACCGGGACCGAGGCGCTGCACGGCGTCGCCTGGTCCACCGACATCAACGCCTCCGGCGCCGTCCGGACCGCGCAGGGCACCGTGTTCCCGCAGTCGGTCGGCCTCGGCGCCACGTGGGACCCGGCGCTGATGAAGCAGATCGGGTCCGCGGTCGGCGACGAGGCCCGCGGCTACAACAGCGAGAACCCCGACGTGTGGGGCCTGCAGCTGTGGGCGCCCGTCGTCAACCTGCTGCGCGACCCGCGCTGGGGGCGCAACGAGGAGGGCTACTCCGAGGACCCGCTGCTCACCGGGCTCCTCGCCACCGCCTACGGCAAGGGCATGCAGGGCGACGACCCGGACCAACTCAAGGCCGCGCCCGTCCTCAAGCACTACCTCGCCTACAACAACGAGATTCGCCGCGACCAGATCTCGTCCAGCGTGCGGCCCCGCGTGCTCAAGGAGTACGACGAGGTGCCGTTCAAGCTGCCGCTGACGCAGGACGCGGCGACCGGCCTGATGACCTCCTACAACCTGGTCAACGGACGCCCGGCGACGGCGTCGCCGCTGGTCGACGATGCCCGACAGTGGAGCGGGAAGACGCTGCTGAACGTCACCGACGCCGGCGCACCCAACAACCTGGTCGGCTCTGAGCAGTACTATCCCGACCTGCCCACCGGCGACGCCGCGACCATCAAGGCCGGCGTCGACAGCTTCACCACCGACGACACCAACTCGTCCATCA
The DNA here is from genome assembly GCF_039529375.1 of Actinomadura napierensis. NCBI lineage: Bacteria > Bacillati > Actinomycetota > Actinomycetes > Streptosporangiales > Thermomonosporaceae > Actinomadura > Actinomadura napierensis. Next base: position 45,820 of record NZ_BAAAMR010000070.1, on the reverse strand, counting down.
CCACCAACGCGGTCAAGACGGCCCTGTCGAAGGGCCTGCTCAGCGAGGCCGACCTCGACCGCGCGGTCGGGGACATCCTCAGCGTCCGGGTGCGGCTCGGCGAGTTCGACCCGGGCGGCGGCAAGTACGGGAAGATCACCAAGGACGTCGTCGACAGCCCCGCGCACCGCGCCCTCGAACGCAAGGCCGCGACGGAGCAGATGGTGCTGCTGAAGAACCAGAACAAGGCGCTGCCGCTCTCGTCCGGCAAGAAGGTCGCCGTCGTCGGCCCCCTCTCCGACACGCTCTACACCGACTGGTACTCCGGCTCGCTGCCGTACAAGGTCACTCCGCTGGACGGCATCAAGAGCAAGGCCGGCGCCGGGAACGTCGCGTCCAGCGAGGGCGTCGACCGCATCGCCCTCAAGGACGTGAAGACCGGCAAGTACGTGGCGGGCGGGACCACCGCCGCCGGGGCCGTCCTCAAGACGGGCCCGACCAGCGCCGACGCCTCCACCCAGTTCGACGTGTTCGACTGGGGCCAGGGCATCGTCACGCTGCGCAGCGCCGCCAACGGCAAGACCGTCGGCATCCACTCCGGCAACACCTTCGCCAACGACCAGGACCAGCCGAACGGCTGGTTCGTCCAGCAGATGTTCAAGCTGGAGAAGCAGGGCGACGGCTCGTACCTCATGCGCTACGCGGGCTACGAGAAGGCCTACGACTGGGCCGACCCGACCAAGATCTACGTGAAGGCGCAGGACGACGGCACGCTCGTCCTCACCACCAAGGACGACGCCACCGCCTTCGCCAAGGACGTCGTCAGCAGCGGCGTCGACTCCGCGGTCAAGGCTGCGACCAGCGCGGACACCGCCGTCGTCGTGGTCGGCAGCATGCCGTTCATCAACGGCCGCGAGGACCACGACCGCACCACCATGGCGCTCGCCGAAGGCCAGGAAGAGCTCATCAAGGCCGTCCGCAGGGCCAACCCGAACACGGTCGTCGTCGTGGAGAACAGCTACCCGACGACCCTCACCTGGGAGCAGGCGAACGTCCCGGCGATCCTGTGGACGAGCCACGCCGGCGCCGAGACCGGCAACGCCCTCGCGTCCGTCCTGTTCGGGGACGAGAGCCCGTCAGGCAAGCTGCCGCAGACCTGGTACCGCTCCGAGAGCGACCTGCCCGACATCCTCGACTACGACATCATCAAGTCCGACCGCACCTACCTGTACTACAAGGGCAAGCCGCTCTACCCGTTCGGCTACGGGCTCACCTACACCACGTTCCGGTACGGCAAGCCGAAGCTCAGCAGCCACTCGCTGTCCGGCGGGAAGACCCTGTCCGTCACCGTTCCGGTCACCAACACCGGCAAGCGGACGGCGGACGAGGTCGTCCAGCTCTACACGCACCAGCGGACGTCCCGCGTGAAGCAGCCCGTCGAGCAGCTCCGCGCCTTCCAGAAGGTCCACCTCGCGCCCGGCAAGACCGCTTCGGTGACCCTTCAGGTGAAGGCGTCCGACCTGGCGACCTGGGACGTCACCCGCAACAAGTGGACCCTCGAGACCTCCAAGCAGGACGTCCTCGTCGGCTCCTCGTCCACCGACATCCGGCAGCGCGCCACCGTCAACATCCACGGCGAGCGAGTCCCGGCCCGCGACCTCGCGCAAGCGACCCGCGCCGCCGACTTCGACGACCAGAACGCCGTCCAGCTCGTCGACGAGTCCAAGGCCAAGGGCGACGCGGTCGCCGGGACCGAGGGCTCCTGGCTGGCCTTCAAGGACTCGGCTCTTGAGAACGGAACCCTCACCGTCCGCGCGGCCAAGGAGACCGCGGGGAACACCACCGTCCAGGTCCGCCTCGACAGCCCGACCGGCCCGCTGGCCGCGACGCTGACCGTCCCGTCCACCGGCGACAAGTACACCTACAAGGACGTGACGGCCGCCCTGCACGCCACCGGCCGCCACGACCTCTACCTCGTCTTCAACGGCGAGGCCCGCCTGTCCACCCTCACCCTCACGAAGTGACGTCCACGGCCCCGTCCCGGTTCGCCCGGGGCGGGGCCGCCGCCCTGAGCGACAGCAGCGCGTCGCGGGACGCCGACCCCGGCGGCGCGGTGTAGAAGACGGTCCACTGGTCGCGGTCCGGATCGTGCAACGCCTCGCACTCCAGATCGAGCAGGCCGACCACGGGGTGGTGGATCCGCTTGCGGACCGACCGCTCGACCTGGACGTCCTGCTGCTCCCACAGGCTCCGGAAGTCGGCGCTCGTGGCAAGAAGCCGCTCGACCAGGTCGTGGACGCCGTGGTCGCGCGGATACCGGGCGGCGACCGCCCGCAGGTCGGCCACCGCCTCGCGCGCGAACCGGGGCGCGTCGGCCGCGTCCACCCGCCTGCGCGCCTGCGGCCGGGAGAAGAACCGCCACACGATGTTGCGCTCGCGCTCCGGCATGGCGGCGAAGTCCCCGAGAAGCGCGCACGCCATCGGATTCCACGCCAGGACATCGAACTTGGCGTCGCACACCAGCGCGGGCGTGTCGTCGAGCCCCTCCAGCAGGCGAAGGACGCTCGGCCGCACCTCCCGGACCGGCGTCGGCGGCGGCGCGGGCACCTCGCCCGCCAGATAGTGCAGATGGGACCGTTCGGCATCGGACAGCCGCAGCGCCCGCCCGAGCGAGACGAGGACCTGCCGCGACGGCCGCGGGCCGCGGGCCTGCTCGAGCCGGACGTAGTAGTCCACCGAGATCCCCGCGAGCTGCGCGACCTCCTGCCGCCGCAGCCCGGGCGTGCGCCGGCGTCCCGGATGCAGCCCGACGTCGGACGGCTGCACCCGTGCGCGCCACCGCCGCAGGAAGGCGGCCAGCTCCGCCCGGTCTCCGTGCTCCACCCCTCAAGTGTGGCCGCCCCGGCGCGCGGCGACCATGGGACCGCCGGTACCAGTCTCAACGGTCCTCTCCCGGATCGGGCGGCCCGCGGCCACGGTGGGTCCCATGACGACAGAGAAGATCGTTCTGATCACGGGCGCCAACAAGGGCATCGGATTCGCGACGGCGGGCGCGCTGGCACGGTCGGGGCACACCGTCCTGCTCGGAGCCCGCGACCCCGGACGCGGCGCGGCGGCCGCCGCGGCCCTGGCCGGCGAGGGGCTGGACGTCCGCTTCGTTCCGCTCGACGTGACCGATCCCGCGACGATCGCGGCCGCCGCCGCGCTGATCGACACCGACCACGGCCGGCTGGACGTCCTCGTCAACAACGCCGCCATCACCCGCGACCGGTCGCGCCCGCCGGCGGAGCTGCCGGTCGCCGACCTGCGCGAGGTCTACGAGACCAACGTGCTCGGCGTCGTCGCGGTGACCAACGCCATGCTGCCGCTGCTGCGCAGGTCGCCGTCCGGCTTCATCGGCAACGTCTCCAGTGGCCTCGGCACGTTCGCCTTCCTCCAGAAGCCGGACGAGGAGCTCGCGCGCTATGCGAACCTGCTCGGCTACAACTCGTCCAAGGCTGCCCTGAACGCGGTCACGCTCATCTACGCCAACGCGCTGCGCGACGAGGGCATCAGGGTCAACGCGCTCTCACCGGGCTTCTGCGCCACCGACCTCAACGGCCATACCGGCGTCCTGACCGCGGACGAGGGCGGAGCCCACATCGCCCGCCAGCTGGAACGCCCCGAAACCGGCGCCTTCCTCAACGAGAACGGCGGCACCTACCCCTGGTGACCGGCACCCTTCCTTCCCTTCGGCTCGAGGGCTTGCGCTCTGCGGTTAATAGGACTAACTTCAAGTTAATCACATTAACCAGCAAGGGAGGGTGACATGGTGAGCATCGCCACCGCACCGCGCAGGGGGCTGCTGAGCGTTCCGGCCGTGGCCGGGATCGGGTACGCGCTCTCGTGGGCCGCAGGGCTGTCGGTTCCGGTGCCCGCGGCCGGGTTCGGCGCGTCCGGGAGCGAGATCGTCCGGGACTACGCGGGGCACGGGGGCGCGCTGACCGTGCAGTTCCTGCTCACCGAGGGGCTGCCGGCGGCGGGGCTCGCGCTGGTTCCGCTCGCGCTCGGACGGGCGGCGCGCTGGTCGAGGGCCGGACGGATCGCCGCGGGCGCCGGGCTGGTGGCCGCGGCGATCTCACTGGCGCAGTTCGCGATCGGGTTGGGGCTGGTCGCCACGTCGTCACCGGGCACGGCGCACGGGCTGCTGGAGGCGCTCAACCGCGCGGACGGCGTCAAGATGCTCGTTCTCGCCGCCGTCGGGGTCGCGGGAGCTCTGTCGGGGACGCTTCCCCGCTGGCTCCGCTACGCCGGATTCGCGCTGGCCGTCGCCATCGCCGGCTCGGGCATCGGCTATGCGCTGCTCCTCACCGGCGTCGCTACGCTGGCGTACGTGTCGCTCCCGCTGCTGATCCTCTTCGTCGCCGGTTCCGGTATCGCGCTCGGCCGGACGGGCAGGTAGGGCATGCCGCGCGCGGGGCTCACCCCGGAGCGGGTCATCGCCGAGGCGGCGGCCGTCGCCGACGAGACGGGCCTCGAACGGCTCACGCTGGCGGCGGTCGCGAAGCGGTGCGGGGTGTCGCTGCCGGGGCTGTACAAGCACGTCGAAGGGCTGGCCGCCGTCAAGCGCGGCATCGCGATCCTGGCCGTCGGGGAGATGACGGCGCGGCTCGCGGCGGCGACCTCCGGGGTCACCGGACGGGACGCGCTCGCGGAACTGTCGGCCGCCTACCGGGCCTACGCCGCCGCTCGTCCCGGACGGTACGCTGCGAGCGTCCGGGCACCGGCTCCCGGCGACGGGGAGCACGCGGCGGTCGCCGAGCAGGCGGTCGCCGTCGTCGCGTCCGCGTTCAAGGGGTACCGGCTCGACGGCGGCGATCTCGTCCACGCGATCCGCATGTGGCGGATCGCCTGCCACGGGTTCGCGTCGCTGGAGAGCGGGACGGCGTTCGGGCTGCCGGAGTCGCTCGACGAGACCTTCGGACGCCTCGTCGACGCACTCGACGAGGCCTTCCGGACGATGGGCCGTTAGGGGCGCAGGTCGGTGGGGAGCTTGTCGGGGCGGCGCAGGTGGTGCGCGACGTTCCCGACGAGCTCCAGGGTGATGCGGCGCTCGGCGAAGCGCCACCGGCCGTCGTGCAGCTCGAACCGGTCGTCGTAGCGGCCGGCGCAGATCGGCTGGAACGGCAGGTCCGGCGTGGCCTGGAGCACGGTGAAGTACGACGCGGCCGTGGCCGCCGCGCCGTCCGGTTCGACGGCGACGTTGGTGGTGACGTGCTTGGTGCGCGGCGTGCCGTCGTCGTACAGGATGATCGTCTTCTCGAACATCCGCGCCACCGCGTCGCCCGTCAGCGTGGCGCCGCTGCTCACGAAGTCGGCGTGCGCGAACAGCCGGGCGACCGCCGCGAAGTCCCCGCGGTCGACCGCCTCGGCGTAGGCGAAGATCAGGTTCCGGACGGCCTGGTCGGCCGGAAGGGCGTCGGGCACGGGCGGCCTCCAGAGGCGAAGCGTCCGCTCATTGAAGCCCCCGCGGCGGCGGGCCGGCGGAGCGGTCCCGGTCGGCGGGACTCAGGAGCAGGCGCGGGTGTGCAGGTCGCGGACCTCGGCCTCCAGGGCGGGGACCGGGCCGTCCACCCGGATGCCGGGCACCACGTCCTGGATCGGGATCGCGTTGACCGGGGACGGCGGCACGCCCAGCGCCGCCCGCCACTCGGTGACCTGCGCGGAGGAGTGCACGTAGACGATGCGGCCGAGGCCGACCCAGCCGTGCGCGGCCGAGCACATCGGGCAGTGCTCCCCGGAGGTGAACACGGTCGCGGCGGCGCGCTCGTCCGGCGCCAGGTTCGCGGCGGCCCAGCGCGCCGCCTCGAACTCCGGATGCCGGGTCTGGTCGCCGCCGGCGGTGCGGTTGCGGTCCTCGAACAGCACCTTCCCGGACGCCGCGGCCAGCACGGTGCCGAACGGCTCGTCGCCGTCCGCCAGCGCCTCGGCGGCCAGCTCGACGGCGCGCCGCAGGTGCGCCATCTCCTCGTCGGTCGGCGCGTAGGCCATGGCGGGCTCCTCTCGGTACGGCGAAGTCATGAGTGATCATAGGCCGGGCTCATGACGGCGGAGGACGCCGCTACGCCGACTCCCGCAGCACCAGGTGCGGGCGCATGATGACCACCGGGTCGGCGACGGCCTCGCCGCGGATCCGCGACACCAGCAGCCGCGCCATCGCCACGCCCATCTCCTCCGGCGACTGGTGCACGCTGCTGAGCGGCGGGTCGGCCAGCGGCGCGGCGGCGGAGTCGTCGAAGCCGATCACCGCGACGTCGTCGGGCACGCGGCGGCCGAGCCGGCGCAGCACCCGCAGCGTGCCGAGCGCCATCGGGTCGCTCGCGGCGAACACCGCGTCCAGCGCCGGCTCCCCGGCCAGCAGCCGCTCGGCGGCGGTGATCCCGGTGGCCTCGCCGAAGTCGCCGAACACCACGTACTCCGGCAGCCCCGCCTCGCCGAGCGCCTCCCGGTAGCCGGCGAGCCGGTCGATGCCCACCCCCATGTCCTGCGGTCCGGCGATCGTCGCGATGCGCCGCCGCCCCCCGGTGATCAGGTGGCCGACGGCCTCGCGGGCGCCGAGCCGGTTGTCGACGTCGACGTAGCTGACCGGCGACAGGCCCGGCGGCCGGCCGCCGAGCACCGTCGGCACCCCGTTGGCCTCCAGCTTGGCGGGCAGCGGGTCCTCGGCGTGCAGCGAGGTGAGCAGCACCCCGTCCACGTGCTGGGTGGTCAGGTAGTGCTCCAGGCGCGCGTACTCGGCGGGGGAGCGGGCGAGCGCGAGCAGCAGCTGCAGCCCGGTGTCGCCGAGGCCGTTGCTGATGCCCCGGATGATCCCGGCGAAGTACGGCTCGCCGAACAGCCGCTGGTCGGACTCGGCGACCACGAGCGCGACCGTGTCGGTGCGCCGGGTGACCAGCGTGCGGGCCGCCCGGTTGGGCACGTACCCGAGCTCGTCGATCGCCTTCAGCACGGCCTGCCGGGCCCGCTCGCTGACCCGCGGCGACCCGTTGACCACCCGGGACACCGTGCCGCGGCCGACCCCGGCCCGCGCCGCGACCTCTTCCAGGGTCGGGCGCGTCCCCCTCTGCGTCATCAGGCCCCCTCCGTCCTTCCTGTGGCGTCGCCGCCGCTCCGCCGGGCCGGCGGCCACCGGGGCGCCGGGGCGTGCGGGCGGGCGGGGGCGGCGGGCTCGGCGGGCGCGGGGTCGGC
>NZ_BAAAMR010000070.1:0-38604 GCF_039529375.1 Actinomadura napierensis | reverse complement strand
GCCCGCCCGACCCGGCCGGGCGGGACCGCCCGCCCGGCCGGTGCCGATCTCGGCGATCGTCAGCCGCCCCCGGGCAGGCCGCCTCGCCGGATCACGTCCGAGTACCAGCGCGCGCTGTCCTTGGGCGTCCGGCGCTGCGTCGCATAGTCCACGTGAACCAGCCCGAAGCGCTTGGAGTAGCCCCAAGCCCACTCGAAATTATCCAGCAGCGACCATGTGAAATAGCCCGCGAGCGGTACGCCGTCGGCGATGGCGGCGTGGCACGCGCGCAGGTGCGCGTCGATGTAGGCGATGCGCCCCGCGTCGTGGACCGTGCCATCGCCGTCCGGCGTCTCGTCGTAGCCCGCGCCGTTCTCGGTGATGTACAGCGGGACCGCCGGGTACTCGCGGTGCACCCGGGTCAGCACCTCGTGCAGTCCGCCCTCGTCGATCTCCCAGCCCATCCCCGTCGTCGGCCGCCCCGCCGGGACGAACCGGACGTGCTCGCTGCCGACCCACGGCGAGTGCGTCGCGAAGGGCCCCGACGCCGTCTGGGCGGCCTCCCCGGGCGTCCCCGCGACCGTGTGCCGCGTGTAGTAGTTGATGCCGAGCTGGTCGATCGGCTGGTTGATGACGGCGAGGTCCGCGGCGTCCGGCTCGAACCCGTGCCGGGCCGTGTCGGCCAGGACGTCCTCGGGGTAGCGGCCGAGCAGCAGCGGGTCGAGGAACAGCCGGTTCTGCAGGCCGTCGATGCGGCGCGCGGCGTCCGCGTCGGCGGGGTCGTCCGTCGAGGGGGAGACCGCGTACAGGTTGACGGCCGCGCCGAACAGGTTGCCGGGGTGGCGGGCCCGCATCGCCCGCACCGCCAGGCCGTGGCCCAGCATCAGGTGGTGGGCGGCCAGCAGGGAGCCGTGCGCGTCGAGCCGGCCCGGCGCGTGGTCCCCCGACGCGTAGCCGAGGAACGCCGCGCACCACGGCTCGTTCACCGTCGTCCAGTGCTTCACCCGGTCGCCGATGGCCTCGTGCACGAGCCCCGCGTAGTCGGCGAACCGGTACGCGGTCTCCCGCTCGGGCCAGCCGCCCGCGTCCTCCAGCGGCTGCGGCAGGTCCCAGTGGTAGAGCGTCGGCCAGGGCTCGACCCCCGCCTCCAGCAGCGCGTCGACGAGGCGCCGGTAGAAGTCGAGCCCCCGCTCGTTGGCGCTCCCGGCCCCGGACGGCTGCACCCGGGGCCAGGAGATCGAGAACCGGTAGGAGGACAGCCCGAGCTCGCGCATCAGCGCGACGTCCTCGGGGTACCGGTGGTAGTGGTCCACGGCGACGTCCCCTGTATCGCCGCCGAGGACCTTGCCCGGGGTGCGCGCGAAGGTGTCCCAGACCGACGGGCCGCGCCCGTCCTCCGCGGCGGCGCCCTCGATCTGGTAGGCGGCCGTGGCGGCGCCCCAGCGGAACCCGGTGGGGAACCGCGGGCCGGCGCCGCGGGCGCCGGCGTCGTCCTGAACGGCGCTGGATTCCAGAGAGGTCACGCCTTCACTGCACCTTCCATGATTCCGCCGATGATCTGGCGGCCGAACGCGACGAACACCACGAGCAGCGGCAGGACCGCGACGGTGGTGCCGGCGAACATCAGCGTGTAGTCGTTGAAGTAGGCGTTCGCCAGGTTGTTGATCGAGAGCTGCACCGTGGGGTTCTCGGGGCTGAGCGTCGCCAGCGGCCACATGAAGTCGTTCCAGGACTGCATGAACGTGAAGAGGCCGAGGACGCCCGCGGCGGGCCGCAGCGCGGGCAGCACGACCCGCCAGTAGATGCCGAACGTCGTGCAGCCGTCCACCCGGGCCGCCTCGATCAGCTCGTCCGGGACGGCCTGGTCGGCGTACTGCCGCATCATGAACACCCCGAACCCGGTGACGAGGAACGGGACGATCACCGCCTGCAGATGGTTCTGCCAGCCCAGCTTCACCATGATCATGTAGAGCGGGATGATGCCCATCTGCACCGGGATCATCATCGTCCCGATGATCGTCACCAGCAGCGCGTTCTTGCCGCGGAAGCGCAGCTTGGCGAACGCGAAGCCGGCCAGCGAGGCGAAGAACACGGTGGAGACCGTCACGCACGCCGAGACGATCGCGGAGTTCAGCAGTCCCTTGGCGAAGTAGGCGTCGGGGTTGTCGAACAGCCGGTGCACGTTGGTGCCGCCATGCCCGCCGGGCAGCAGCGGCGGCGGGACGTCGGAGACCACGTCGTTGGTGCGGGTCGCCACCGCGATCATCCAGTAGATCGGGAAGACCGACAGGGCGATCGCGACGATCAGCGTGAGGTAGGTCAGCGGACTGGCGTTCCACAGGCCGTGGAGCCGGCCGGGACGGCCGCCGCCGCGCGCGTGCCGGGCACCGCCGGGACCGCCCAGGAGCGTGGTCACTTGGTGCCTCCAGTGCGCCGCACGAACAGGAAGTTGATCAGCGAGAACAGGATGATCATCACGAACAGGGCCCACGCGATCGTGGCGCCGTAGCCGTACCGGTCATGGCCGAAGGCGTTGTCGTACATGTACATCGTCAGCGTCTGGAACTGGTGCAGCGGGCCGCCGTCCATCTTGTTGGGCGTCCCCACGCTGAACAGGACCGGCTCGGTGAACAGCTGCAGCCCGCCGATGGTCGCGATGATCGTCGTGAAGATGATCGTCGGGCGCAGCATCGGCACGGTGATCTGCCAGAACTGCCGGATCCGGGACGCGCCGTCGATCGAGGCGGCCTCGTACAGGTCCTTCGGGATCGCCTGCATGGCGGCGAGGTAGATGAGCGCGTTGTAGCCCGTCCAGCGCCAGTCGACCATGGTGGCGATCGCCACCCACGACCAGCCGCGGCTGGTCGTCCAGCCGATCGGGTCGATCCCCACCAGCCCGAGCGCCCAGTTGATCATGCCCCAGTCGTGGTCGAACATCTGGGTGAACACGATCGCGACGGCGGCGGTCGAGGTGACCAGCGGCGCGACCATGCCGATCCGGAACAGGGTCGGCACCCGCATCCGCCGGTTGAGCGCGTTGGCGATGAACAGCGCGATCAGCAGCTGCGGCACGGTCGACAGCACGAAGATGGCGACCGTGTTGACCGTCGCGTGCCAGAAGTCGGCGTCGCTCCACAGGTACTTGTAGTTGTCGAGGCCGACCCACTTGCGGGTGCCCGAGGCGAGCTCCCAGTCGTGCAGGGACACCCACAGCGTGTAGACCAGCGGGAACGCGCCGAAGATCGCGAAGATGATGTAGAACGGCGAGATGAAGGCGTACGGCGCGCCCTTCACATCGAGCCGGGTCAGCCGGGAGCGCAGGGAGCGGCCGGCGGTGGGCGGGGCCTTCGCCGGGGGATGCTGGGGGCCGTTCCGGCTGGGGCGCAGATCGGTGGCCATGGCCATGCGCCTCCTTTCCGAGGACGGGACGTGAGCAGGGGAGGAGGACGGCGGCGGCGCCGTACGGGGAGGTGGGGGACGGCGCCGCCGCCGCGGCGGGAGGCGGCTACCTGGCGGCCTTCTTGGCCGCTTCGACGGCCTTGGACCAGGCCTCGTCCGGCTTGACCTTGCCCTGGCCGACCGAGATCAGGACGTTCTCCACGGCCGCCCGGACGTCCTCGTTCTTCGGGCCGAGGTGGACCGGCTTCACCGCGGCGACCAGGTCACCGAAGATCTTGCCGGCGGGGGCGTCGTTGAAGTAGGCGCTGGTGGAGCCGGCGACGGCCGGGTCCTGCTCGGCCTGCGGCGACGACGGGAAGGTGTTGGCGGACTTGTACGCGCCGATCTGGCCCTGCGGGGAGGTCAGGAACTCGGCGAGCGCGGCGGCCTGCTTCGCGTGCTTGGTCTGCTTGGGGACGGCGAGCCACGAGCCGCCCCAGTAGCCCGAGCCGCCGGGCGTCGTCGCCACGTCCCACTTGCCCTTGCCGGACGCGCCGGAGAACTGCTCGATGCCGCCGAGCATCCAGGACGGGCAGGGCACGGTGGCGAACGTGTCGCGCTTGAGGCCGGCCTGCCACGGCGGCGTGAAGATCGACATGTCCGAGGTGAGCTTGCTCTGCTCGAACTTCAGCGCGGTGTCGAACGCCTGCTTCACCGCCGGGTTGGTGTCGAAGACGAGCTTGTCGTCCTTGTCGAAGAAGCTGTAGCCGGGGCCGGCGCCGGCGTTCTGCAGGACGGTGGCGCGGAAGAGCCCGGTCGGACCGTCGAGCCACTTGCTGCCGGACACCTTCTGCTGGAACTTCTGCCCGGTCTGCAGGAACGCGTCCCACGTCGGCCAGAGCTTGCCGACCGCGTCGCGGTCGGTGGGCAGGCCGGCCTTCTTGAACAGGTCCTTGCGGTAGCACATGGCGAGCGGGCCCACGTCGGTGCCGAGCCCGACGAGCTGCTTGCCGTCGGGGCTGAGGCCCATCTGCCACTTCCACGGCAGGAACTTGTCCTGCAGGGCCTTGCCGCCGTAGTCGAACAGGTTGAGGAACTTCGACCGCTGCTGCATGTAGAGCGGGAGGATGCCCTCCTCCAGCATCACCACGTCGCCGGCGCCGCTGCCCGTGGCCATCCACTGCTGGATGCGCGGCTTGTAGGTGTCCAGGTCGGAGACCTTGCGCTGCTTGATGGTGACGCCGGGGTGGGACTGCTCGTACTGCTTGTAGAGCTGGTCGTAGCCGACCTCGCCGAACACGTCGACGGTGAGCGTCACCGGCCCCGAGTCCGAGTCCTTCTTGCCCTTGTCGTCGCCGCCGCAGGCGGCCGCGAGGCCGCCTGCGAGGACCACCGCCATCGCCGTGCCCAGTCCGCGCCGCATGATGGCCCTCATGGGGGACCCCTCTCAGGTTGTGTCTTCCATTGCGTGGGAGCGCTCCCACGGATGAAAGACCGTGACGGGCCTCACTGTCAATCCGCCGCAACACATTCGTTACAACTCGAACGGATCGGCCGGGGCCCCTGGTGAGCCCGGGCTCAGACCTCCGGTACGGTGGACAGCCGCCGGCCGGTCGGGGGCGGGGCCGCCGGGACGGGCGCCGTGGACCGCCGGACGACCAGTTCCGGACGGAACAGCAGCTCGGTGCGGGGGGAGCGGGCCCCGCGGATCTCGTCCAGCACCGTGCTCACCGCCGCCATCGACATCTCCCGCACGGCCTGCCGGATCGTGGTGAGCGGCGGGTCGAGGTAGGCGGTCAGCAGCGAGTCGTCCATGCCGGTCACCGACACGTCCTCGGGCACCCGCAGGCCCCGCGCGCGGGCCGCCCGGATCGCGCCGAGCGCCATGATGTCGTTGCCGCCGCAGATCGCCGTGCAGCCCGCGTCCAGCAGCTTCGCCGCCGCAGCCTGCCCGCCCTCGACCGTGTACATCGTGTTGACGACCAGTTCGTCGACCTCGGCCGCCGGCAGCCCGGTGTGCGCCGCCATCGCCCGCCGGAACCCCTCGGTCTTGCGGCGCGTCGGCACGTACACGTCCTGCCCGATCGCCAGGCCCATCCGCCGGTGGCCCATTGCGGCCAGATGCCCGACGATCGCCTCCAGCGACGCGACGTCGTCGTTGGAGATGAACGGCGCGTCGATGTCGGGCCGGTACCCGTTCACCAGCACGATCGGCAGCGCCTGCTCGGTCAGCCGCGCGTACCGGGCCCGGTCGGAGCGCGCGTTGGCGTGCAGCCCGTTGACGAAGATGATCCCGGAGACGCCGCGCTCCAGCAGCATCTCGATGTAGTCGTCCTCGGCGACGCCGCCCGGCGCCTGCGAGCACAGCACCGCCATGTACCCGTGCCGGGCCAGCGCACTCTCGATGACCTCGGCGAACGCCGGGAAGATCGGGTTGGTCAGCTCCGGGATGATCAGCCCGATCAGGCCGGCCCGCTGCTGGCGCAGCCGGGCCGGCCGCTCGTAGCCGAGCACGTCCAGCGCGGTCAGCACCGCCTGCCGGGTGCTCGGCGACACGCCCGGTTTGCCGTTGAGGACCCGGCTCACGGTCGCCTCGCTCACCCCGGCGTGCACGGCGATGTCCGCCAGCCGTGTCGTCATAGGTCTCAAGTTATCCCTCATTAACGTCCCGCCACAGCGCGGTGTCGGGCGGGAGCTCGGCGGTGCCGCCGGCGGTGTGGACCGGTCCGCTGGCGAGCAGCGGGGTTCCGGGTACGGGGACGCGGACCGTGCGGTCTCCCATGTTGACGATGCAGACGCAGGCGCGGCCGGTCTCGGGGTCCTCGCGGGCGAACGACAGCGTGCCGGGCGGGCCGTCCAGCCAGCGGAGAGGGCCGTCGCCGAGCGCCGGATGGTCGCGGCGGACGTGCAGCGCCGCCCGGTAGAGGGCGAGCATCGAGCCGGGATCCTCGGCCTGCGCCGCGACGGTCAGGTCGCGCCAGGCCGTCGGGATCGGCAGCCAGGACGAGGTGCCGGCGCCGAAACCGAACGGCGGTTCCTCTCCCTCCCACGGCATCGGCACCCGGCAGCCGTCGCGGCCCTGGCCCTCGCCGCGCAGCCGCTGCGGGTCCTGCTGGAACTCCTCCGGCAGGTCGAGCACCTCGGGAAGGCCCAGCTCCTCGCCCTGGTAGACGTACGACGAGCCGGGCAGCGCCAGCGTCAGCAGCGCCGCCGCCCGCGCCCGCCGCAGGCCCGTGCCGCCGCCGCCGTAGCGGGTGACGTGCCGCTTGACGTCATGATTCGACAGCACCCAGGTCGCGGGCGCGCCGACCGCCCCGGCGGTGCGCAGCGACTCCTCGATCACCGCGCGCATCGCGGGCGCCTCCCACGGCGCGGTCAGATAGTGGAAGTTGAACGCCTGGTGCAGCTCGTCCGGGCGGGTGTAGGCGGCGAGCCGCTCGGGCGTCGGCGCCCACGCCTCGGCGACGGCGATCCGCTCCCCGGCGTAGGCGTCCAGGATGCGGCGCCACTCGCGGTGGATGTCGTGCACCGGGTCCTGGTCGAAGTAGGGCAGGACGGCGGTACCGAGCATCTCCACCTGGTTCGCGTGCCCGACGTCCGGCAGGCCCGCCGCCTTGGCCATGCCGTGCGCGACGTCGACGCGGAAGCCGTCCACGCCGAGGTCGAGCCAGAACTTCAGGATGCCGGCGAACTCCGCGCGGACCTCGGGGTTCTCCCAGTCCAGGTCGGGCTGCTCGGCGGCGAACAGGTGCAGGTACCACTGCCCGTCCGGCACCCGCGTCCAGGCGGGGCCGCCGAACACCGACTCCCAGTCGTTGGGCGGCTCGGCGCCGTCCGGGCCGCGGCCGTCGCGGAAGACGTAGCGGGCCCGCTCCGGCGAGCCGGGCGCGGCGGCCAGCGCCGCCTGGAACCAGGCGTGCCGGTCGGAGGTGTGGTTCGGGACGACGTCGACGATGATCCGCAGGCCGTGCCGGTGCGCGTCGCCGATCAGGCCGCGGGCGTCGGCGAGCGTGCCGAACAGCGGGTCGACGTCGCGGTAGTCGGCGACGTCGTAGCCGAAGTCGGCCATCGGCGAGACGTAGAACGGGGTCAGCCACAGCGCGTCCACACCGAGGGAGGCCAGGTACGGCAGCCGGGACCGGATGCCCGGCAGGTCGCCGACGCCGTCCCCGTCCGAGTCGGCGAAGCTGCGCACGTACACCTGGTAGATGACGGCGTCGCGCCACCAGCGGGCGGTGCCCCCGGCACGGGCGGCGGGGACGGCGAGGGTGTCCTGCGTCATGAACGTCCTTCTGGTCGGGTGCCTGACATTTCACTCGGTTGGCAGGTTCGCGTGGCCGGCAGGGTCACTTGACGCCGCCGGCGGTGAGGCCGGCGACGATCCGGCGCTGGAAGACCAGCACCACGGCGATCAGCGGGACGGTCACCACGACCCCCGCCGCCATCTGGGTGCCGAACGGCTGGTCGAAGCCCGACACGCCGGTGAACTTGGAGATCGCCACGGTCGCGGTCTGCATCTCTTTCTTGTTGACCATGGACAGCGCGATGAGGAACTCGTTCCACGCGGCGATGAACGTCAGGATCGCCGTGGTGAACACCCCGGGCGCCGCCAGCGGCACGATGATCTTGCGGAACGCCTGGCCGCGGGTGCAGCCGTCCACCATCGCGGCCTGTTCCAGCTCGCGCGGCAGCTGCCGGAAGAAGGCGGTGAGCAGCCACACCGACAGCGGCAGCGCGAACCCCAGGCTGGGCACGATCATCGCCTGGTACGTGTTGATCCACTCGATGTCCGTGAAGAGCTTCAGCAAGGGCACCAGCTGGGAGATTCCCGGGAACATCGTGGTCGCGACGATCAGCCCGAGCACCGCGTTCTTGAACCGGAAGTCCAGCCGGGCCAGCGCGTAGGCGGTGAACGTGCCGATGAGCAGGGTCAGCGCGGTGGTGCAGCCCGCCACGATGACGCTGTTCAGCAGCGCACGGCCGAAGCCGTTGTCACCGGAGAACACCGCGTGGAAGTTCTCCCATGACCACTGCGTGGGGACGATCGAGTTGTCGAACTGGTCCTGCGGCCGCCGGAACGCCGACACGGCCATCCAGTAGAACGGCGCGAGGCAGTAGCCGGCGACGACCGCGAGGCCGAGGTAGGAGAGCAGCCGCTTCGGCAGTGAGCCCGTCATGAGGCCGTCCTCCTGCGCCGGCCCCTCACCGGACGGCTCCTGCGGGTCCGTTTCGTCTGCTGCCGGGCCTCGCCGATGATGTCGGCGCCGAGCAGCCGGACGAACAGGTACGCGATCAGCGCGATGTACAGGAAGAGGATCGTCGCGTACGCCGCCGCCGACCCGTACCGCAGGTTGGACGCCTCGAACCAGGCGATCATCGTCAGGGTCTCCACCGACTTCTGGTTGACGCCGATCAGCACGGCGGGCAGGTCGAACATCCGCAGCACGTCCAGCATCCGGAACAGCACCGCGACCAGCAGGGCGGGCCTGACCAGCGGCAGCGTGATCCGCCAGAACCGCTGGAGCGGGCCGGCGCCGTCGACCTGGGCGGCCTCGTAGACGTCCCGGGGGATCATCTGCAGGCCGGCGAGAACGAGCAGCCCGATGAACGGGGAGGTCTTCCACACCTCGGCGATGACGACGGCCATCTTGGCGGGGAACCCGTCGGCGGTCCACAGGATCTGGTGGCGCAGCACCGCGTTCGCGGCGCCGTCCGCCTGGAAGATCCACCGCCACAGCAGGCCGGAGATCGCCGTCGGGATCGCCCACGGGACGAGGATGCTGGCGCGCACGAGCGCCCGGCCGCGGAACGCCTGCTGCATGATCAGTGCCATGCCGACGCCGATCACCGTCTCCAGCACCACGGTCGTGACGGTGAAGAACGTCGTGTTGCCGAAGGCGTTCCAGAACGCGCCAGCGCGGTCGCCGTGGAAGATCGCCGTGTAGTTGTCCAGGCCGGCGAACCGGTCGCCCTGGACGACGAAGCCGTCGGCGTCCAGCCCCTCGCCGCGCGCGTACAGCGACTCGCGGAAGCCGGCGAGCACCGGGTAGCCGATGACCAGCGCGAGGACCAGCAGGGTCGGCGACAGCAGCAGCGCCGCGAGCCGCTTCGTCCCCTGCACGTCGCGCCTGCGGGAGCGCGGCCCGCCCGCCGCGGCGGTGCCCGCGGCGGACGGCGTGCCGTCGTACGTCGTGGTCATGCCGCTCACTGCGCGGTCAGCGGACCGAGCGCGGCCTGCAGGTCGGCCAGCGCCTGGTCGACGGGCTTCCTGCCGGTCACCGCGTCGTACACCTGGCCCTGGATCGCGGCGGTCACGTCGCCGTACTTGATCGCGACGGGGCGCGGCCTGGCGTTGGTGATGGCCTGCTTGAGCACCGGCAGGTACGGGAACTTCTTCACCATCTCCGGGTCGTCGTAGAGCGAGGCGAGCGTCGGCGCCTGCGAGGTGGCCAGCAGGTTCGCGCGCTGCGACTGCTCACCGGTCAGGTAGCGGATGAAGTCGAGCGCGGACGCCTTGTTCTTGGCGAACGAGGAGATCGCGAGGTTGTGGCCGCCGAGGTTGGCGACGCCGGGCCCGTTCGGGCCGGGCAGCTGCGCCACCGCGAACTTGCCCGCGACCTTCGACGAGCCGTCGTCGGCGTTCGCCAGCGCGTACTGGTACGGCCACTGCCGCTGGAACAGCAGCTTGCCGGACTGGAAGTAGCGGCGGCCGCCCTCGGTGTCGAGGGTGACGGCCTCCTTCGGCATCCGGCCGTCCTTCTTCGCGTTGACCAGGAAGTCCAGGCCCTGCTTGGCCTGCGGGGTGTTCAGCGTGGGCTTGCCGTCCGGCCCCACGATCGACCCGCCCGCGCTGCCGATCGCCTCGACCGCGCTGATGGTGATGCTCTCGGTCTTGTTGACCTCGGTGAAGTAGCAGTCGACGCCCTTGCCCTCGGGCAGCTTCTTCACCTTGTCGCAGTCGGACCACATCTCGGCGTACGTCTTCGGTGGCGCGGAGATCCCGGCCTTGTCGAGCAGGTCCTTGCGGTAGTACAGCATCCCGGCGTCGGACGTGGACGGCACCGCGTACAGGTTGCCGCGGTACTGCCCGGTCGTGACGGTCGCGGGCAGCATCGTCGACAGGTCGACCCTGTCCTTGGGCAGCGGCGTCAGCCAGCGGTTGGCGGCGAACTCCGCGGTCCACACGACGTCCAGGTTCAGCACGGTGTACGCATCCGACTTCGTCGTCGCGTTCTGGATCATCTGCTGGCGCTGGTCGTTCGGCTCGTCCGGCAGCTCGATGACCCGGGCCTTCTCCTTCGGGTGGTCGGTGTTCCAGCCGTCGATCTGTTTCTGCAGGTAGCCGGAGCGGTCCTTGCCGGTGACGAAGGTGATGGGCCCGCGGCCGGTGAGGCTCGCCGCGCCCGCCGCGTCCTTGGAGCCGCCGCCGTCATCTCCGCCGCAGGCGGAGAGGGAGAGCGTGAGGACCGCGCAGACGGTGGTGCCTGCAATGAGGGGGCCAGGGGTTCTCAGGGCGCCGATCGGGGGGATGCGCCGCATGGGGTCCTCCTTCGCGGGACGGGCCGGACGGCCGCCCCGCAGGGTCCGGGATTGGGGTGGCTGGACCGGGACGCTAGCAACGGGTTGCAGCTCCGTAAATAGCTTGCAGAAAGTTTCTGCAAGTTCGTGCCGAACCCGTAACGCCTTACAGGGGGGAGGGAAACCGGGTGGCGTCCGGGCGGCGGTCTGCGCGAGGCTGCCGTCCGTGACCTCCGAAGACCTCCGGCTCGTGCGCGACCACACCGTCCTGTCGGTCGTGACCGGCTCGCGCGCGTACGGCCTGGCGACCGGCGGCAGCGACGTCGACCGGCGCGGCGTCTTCGCCGCGCCGGCACCGCTGTTCTGGCGTTTCACCAAGCCGCCCACCCATCTGGACGGCCCGCTGCCCGAGCAGTTCTCCTGGGAGTTCGAGCGCTTCTGCGAGCTCGCGCTGGCGGCCAACCCGACCGTCCTGGAATGCCTCTGGTCGCCGATCGTCGAGAAGGTCACGCCGGTCGGCGAGGAGCTGCTGGCCGTCCGGAAGGCGTTCCTGTCCCGGCACGCGCACCGCACCTTCCTCCGCTACGCCGACGCGCAGTTCCGCAAGCTGCAAGGCGACTTGCGCAACCGCGGCGAGCCGAAATGGAAGCACGTCATGCACCTGCTGCGGCTGCTCGTCAGCGGCGAGCACCTCGTCCGGACGGGCGAGCCGCTGGTGGACGTCGGCGACCTGCGCGACCGGCTCCTCGCCGTCCGGCGCGGCGAGACCGCCTGGGACGAGATCGAGCGCTGGCGCGCGTCCCTCACCGCCGGCCTGGACGATGCCCTCGACCGCAGCCCCCTGCCCGCCGAACCCGACCGCGACCGCATCGAGAACCTGCTCATCTCCGTCCGCCGCAGGAGCGTGGCCACATGAACCTCCCCGAAGGCATGCTCGACGCCCTGGCCGCCGACCATCCGTACCCGCGGGCGTTCGTCACGGTCAGCGGCGCCCACCTGTACGGCTTCCCGTCGCAGGACTCCGACGTCGACCTGCGCGGCGTCCACCTGCTGCCGCTGGAGGAGATCGTCGGCCTGGAGACCGGCGAGGAGACCGTCACGCTCATGTGGGACCACGCCGGCGTGGAGGCCGACGTCGTCACCCACGACCTCGCCAAGTTCTGCGCCCTGCTGCTGCGGCGCAACGGTTACGTCCTGGAGCAGGTGCTCTCGCCGCTGGTCGTCGCGACGTCGCCGCTGCACGCCGAGCTGGTGGCGCTGACGCCGGGCCTGCTCACCTCCAACCACGCGCACCACTACCTCGGCTTCGCGCGGTCCCAGTGGAGTTTGTTCGAGAAGACCGGCGAGTTGAAGCCGCTGCTCTACACGTTCCGCGTGCTGCTCACCGGCATCCATCTGATGCGGGAGGCGCAGGTCCAGGCGGACCTGACGCGGCTGACCGGATACGGCCCCTCCTACCTGCCGGAACTGGTCGAGGCCAAGCGCGCCGCCGAGCACGGGCCGCTCCCGCCGGACGCGCCGTCCCCGGAGATCCTGCAGGCGGACGTCGCCGCGCTCACGTCCCGGCTGGAAGAGGAGCGCGAGCGCAGCGCCCTGCCCGAGCAGCCGTCGGCGCGGCGCGCGCTCCACGAACTGGTGGTCCGCGCGCGGCTCGGCTGAACCTCAGGGCACCTCTCCTCCGTGCCACTCGGTGTAGCGGCCCGCGGAAAAGATTCGTTGGTGGGACGCGGCCACGGGCCGTGGCCGCTGCGTACCAGTCGCTGCGGAGCACGGTGATCAACGAGCCGAGGAGGGGAAGATGCACGACCAGGGCATCGGCCGCGAGGAGATCGGGGACGTCGCGGAGGCGGACCTGCGGACGCGGCGCGGGATGTTCCGCGCCGTGGCGTTCCGCGACCCGGTCGACGGGAACGAGCACATGGCGCTCGTCCGGGGCGAGGTGGCGGGCCGCGCCGGCGTGCTCGTCCGGATGCACTCCGAATGCATGACCGGCGACATCTTCGGCGCCACCCGCTGCGAGTGCGGCGACCAGCTGAACGCGTCCCTGGACGCGGTCGTCCGGGAGGGCGGCGGCGTCCTGGTCTATCTGCGCGGCCACGAGGGCCGGGGGATCGGGCTGGTCGCGAAGGTGCGCACGCACGTCCTTCAGGACCAGGGCCTCGACACCGTCGACTCCGCGACAGCGATCGGGCTGCCGGTCGACACCCGCGACTACGGCCCCGCCGCCCGCGTCCTGCGCTACCTCGGCGTCGGGTCGGTGCGGCTGCTGTCCAACAACCCGGCGAAGGTCAGCGCCCTGGAGTCCTACGGCATCGGCGTCACGGCCCGCGTCCCCCTCCTCGCGCCGGTCAACGACGACAACATCCGCTACCTGACCGCCAAGCGCGACCGCCTCGGCCACGACCTGCCGCAACTGGACGCCGCCATGCTGAACGGCGCTGTGAGCGGCGCTGCGGTGAACGGCGCTGCGGTGAGCGGTGCCCGGGTGGACGCCGGCGAGGCCCGCTGATGGCGCGGCCGGTGACCGTCTCACGGCCGGTGTTCCGGCCGGTGCGGCGCGGGCCCGTCGCGTGGCGGGCATGGGAGCTGGCGGGCGCCGCGTGCGTCCAGACGGCGGCCGTGGCGGCGCTGCGGCCGGGCGCGGTCGGGCTCGCCGTCGGCGCCGGGTACGCGCTCGCGTCGTGGGGCGTCCTCGGGTTCGCCTTCCGGGGGCGGCGGGCGCTCGGGCCCGCGGACCACGTCACGCTGGCGCGGGTCGTCCTCGTGGGATGCGTCGCGGCGCTCGTCGCGGGGCATCTCGTCCATGGCGGGCCGGTCGCGGTGCTGGTCGCGCTCGCGTCCACGGCGCTCGTCCTGGACGGGGCGGACGGCTGGGTCGCGCGGCGCACCGGGACGACCTCGGACCTCGGCGCCCGGTTCGACATGGAGGCCGACGCGTTGCTGATCCTGGTGCTGAGCGTGCAGGTCGCGACGGCGGCCGGGATGTGGGCGCTGGCGATCGGGGCGATGCGGTACGCGTTCGTCGCGGCGTCGTGGGCGGCGTCGTGGCTGCGGTCGCCGCTGCCGGCGAGCTTCGCGCGCAAGGCGGTCGCGGTCGTGCAGGGCGTCGTGCTGGCGGCCGTCGCGTCCGGCGCCGTCCCGTACGCGGGGGTGGTCGTCGCGGCGGCGCTGGCCCTGCTGGCGTGGTCGTTCGGACGGGACGTGCTGTGGCTGGCCGTGCGGCACCACGGGGCTCGGCGGGGGAGGGGTGTTCATGGAACTCGGCGCGCGCGCGTTCTGGATCCGGTGGCCAGGTGAGGGGGAGATCCGCCCGGTCGAGCTGCGGGAGCCGGGGCCGGGCGAGGTCGTCGTCCGGACGGTGTTCTCCGGCGTCAGCCGGGGGACGGAGGCGCTGGTGTTCCGCGGCGGCGTCCCGGAGAACCAGCACGCGCTGATGCGGGCGCCGTTCCAGGACGGCGCGTTCCCCGGGCCGGTGAAGTACGGGTACCTGAACGTCGGCGTGGTCGAGCACGGCCCGTCCGGCCTGCTCGGACGGCACGTTTTCTGCCTCTACCCGCACCAGACCCGCTACGTGGTGCCGGCGAGCGCGGTCGTCCCGCTGCCGGACGGCGTGCCGCCCGGACGCGCCGTCCTCGCCGGGACCGTGGAGACCGCCGTGAACGCGTGCTGGGACGCGGCGCCGCTGGTCGGCGACCGGATCGCGGTCGTCGGCGCGGGCATGGTGGGCTGCTCGGTCGCCGGGGTCCTCGCCGGGCTCCCGGGATGCGACGTCCAGCTGGTCGACGTCGACCCGTCGCGGGCGGAGACGGCGCGGGCGCTCGGCGTCCGGTTCGCCCTGCCCGGCGACGCCGAGGGCGGCCGCGACCTGGTCTTCCACGCCAGCGCGACGGAGGCCGGGCTCGTCCGGTCGCTGGAGCTGCTCGCGCCCGAGGGCGAGGTGGTCGAGCTGAGCTGGTACGGCGACCGGACGGTGCGCGTCCCGCTCGGCGAGTCCTTCCACTCGCGCCGGCTGGCCGTCCGCGCCAGCCAGGTCGGCATGGTCGCCCCGGCCCGCCGGTCGCGGCGCTCGCCCGCCGACCGGCTCGCGCTGGCGCTGCGCCTGCTGGCCGCCCCGGCGTTCGACGCACTGATCACGGGGAACAGCCCGTTCGAGGAGCTTCCCCAGGCCATGGCCCGCTTGGCGAGCGGGGAGCTCCCCGCGCTCTGCCACCGGATCGACTACCCGCAGGCCTAGTCACAGGAACTGTCACACAGGAACGGTCACCCAGGAACGCCGGCACAGGAAACAGGGAGGGCACTTGTTCGGCATCACCGTCCGCGACCACTTCATGGTCGCGCACAGCTTCCGCGGCGAGGTCTTCGGCCCGGCGCGGCGGCTGCACGGCGCCACCTTCGTCGTGGACGCGACGTTCCGCCGCGCGGAACTCGACGCCGACAACATCGTCGTCGACATCGGGCTCGCCACCCGCGAGCTCGGCGAGGTGCTGCGGGACCTGAACTACCGCAACCTGGACGGCGAACCCGAGTTCGCCGGGGTCAACACCACGACCGAGTACCTCGCGAAGGTCGTCGCCGACCGGCTCGCCGCCCGGGTCCACGCCGGGTCGATGGGGGAGAGCGCGCGCGGCCTGGCGGAGATCGCGGTGACGCTGCACGAGTCGCACATCGCCTGGGCGAGTTACGAGCGCCCGCTATGACCGCCGAGGTCTGCTTCGTCGTCCCCGGTGACATCGACGACCCGGACGTGCCGAGCGGCGGCAACGTCTACGACCGGCGGCTCTGCCAGGAGCTCGCCGGTGCGGGACGGGCCGTCCGGGAGATCCCCGCGCCGGGCGCCTGGCCGCGCCCGGACGCCGCCGCCCGCGCGGACCTCGGCCGGTCGCTTGCCGCGCTGCCGGACGGCGCCGTGGTCCTGATGGACGGCCTGGTCGCGTGCGGTGTCCCGGACGCCGTCGTCCCGCACGCGTCCCGGCTGCGCCTCGCCGTCCTCGTCCACCTGCCCCTCGCCGACGAGGGCGGCGCCGGCCTCGAACCGCTCGAACGCGCCACCCTGCACGCCGCCGGCGCGGTCGTGGCGACCAGCCCGTGGGCGATGAAACGCCTGATCGGGCGGCACGACCTCGACCCCGCGCGGGTGCACGCCGTCGCTCCCGGCGTCGATCCGGCGCCGCTCGCCACCGGCACCGACGGGGCGTCCCGGCTGCTGTGCGTGGCGTCCGTGACCCCGCGCAAGGGGCACGACGTCCTCGTCGAAGCGCTCGCCGCCGTCGCCGACCTGCCGTGGAAGTGCGTCTGCGCCGGGTCCCTGGACCGCGACCCCGGCCAGGTCGCGCGGGTGCGCGAATCGATCGGCCGGCACGGGCTCGGCCACCGCGTGCGCCTCGCGGGACCCCTCACCGGGCTCCGCCTCGACACCGTCTACGGCGCCGCCGACCTCGCCGTCCTGCCCACCCGCTCGGAGACCTACGGCATGGTCGTCACCGAGGCCCTCGCGCGCGGGATCCCCGTCTTGACCAGCGACGCCGACGGCGTCCCCGGCACGCTCGGGCACGCCCCCGACGGCACGGCCCCCGGTCTCCTCGTCCCCCCGGACGACCCGGCCGCGCTCGCCGCGGCCCTGCGCCGCTGGCTGCTGGACCCCGGGCTGCGCGACGGCCTCCGGTCCGCCGCCCGGCTGCGGCGCGGAGCGCTGCACGGCTGGGACGCGACGGCCCGCCGCATGGCCGCCGTGCTGGACGGACTCGGGAAGGACAGGACATGACCGGTTACGCCCCGACCTGGCTGGCGCTGCGGGAGGACGCCGACGCCGCCGCCCGCGCCGGCGAGCTGCTCGTCCCGCTGCGCGCGCACCTGCCGCCGCCCGGCGAACCGCTGGTCATCTGGGACCTCGGCTGCGGCACCGGCGCGCTCGGCCGCTGGCTCGCCCGCCGGCTGCCCGGACCCCAGCACTGGGTCCTGCACGACAGCGACCCCGGCCTGCTGGAGGAGGCGCGCGCCAACGCCTACCGCACCGCCGACGGCACGCCCGCCACCCTCGAGACCCGCGAGGGCGACCTCACCGAACTGCACGCCGCCGACCTCGTCGGCGCGTCCCTGGTCACCGCGTCCGCACTGCTGGACGTCCTCACCGCCGAGCAGGTCGACGGCATCGCCGCCGCCGCGTGCTGCCCCGCGCTGCTGACCCTGTCGGTCGCCGGACGCGTCCGGCTCTTCCCGTCCGACCCGCTGGACGCTGCGATCGGCGCCGCGTTCGACGCCCACCAGCGGCGGGACGGGCTGCTCGGCCCGGACGCCCCGGCCGCCGCCCCCGCGTCGATCCGCCGCCGCGGCGCGACCGTCGCGACGCGGCCCAGCCCCTGGCGGCTCGGGCCCGCGCAGGCGGCGCTCACCCGCGAATGGCTGCGCGGCTGGGTCGGCGCCGCCGTCGAGCAGCGCCCCGACCTCGCCGAACCCGCCGCCGAGTACCTGCGCCGCCGGCTCGGCGAATGCGACGCCGGGCGCCTCACCGCCGAGATCCACCACATCGACCTGCTCGCACTCCCCGGGAGCACATCGTGAAGTTCTGGCCCTGGCTGCGCGTCCTCGCCGCCCTGGCGATCCTCGCCGGCCTGCTGTGGTGGCACAGCACGTCCGCGTTCGTGGCCGCGCTGAAGGCGGTCGACGGTCCGTCCGTCGCCGCCGCCCTGCTCATCGGCCTGTTCAGCACGGTTTGCGCGGCCGCCCGCTGGCGGCTGATCGCCCGTGGACTCGGCCTGCCGCTGCCGCTGCGCGGCGCGGTCGCCGCCTACTACCGGGCGCTGTTCCTGAACGCGGTGCTGCCCGCGGGCGTCCTCGGCGACGTGCACCGCGCGGTCAGCCACGGCCACCGGTCCGGCGACCTCGGACGGGGCGTCCGCGCCGTCGTCCTGGAACGCGCCGCCGGGCAGATCGTCCTGGTGCTCGCGTGCCTGGCCGTCCTGCCGGCCCGCCCGTCGCTGCTGGCGTCATTGAAGCCCGCGCTGATCCCGGCCGTGCTGCTGCTGAGCCTGCTCGCCGCCCTGGCCCGCTGGCGCCACCGCGCCGTCGCCGCCGCGTTCACCGAGGCCCGCGGCGTCCTGGCGGCCTGGCCAGGCATCACCGCGCTGTCGGCCGCGGCCCTCGCCGGCCACCTCGCGCTGTTCGTCGTCGCCGCCCGCGCCGCCGGCTCGCACGCCCCGCTCGTAGAACTGCTGCCGCTGCTCCTGCTGGCGCTGCTGGTCATGGGCCTGCCGATCAACGTCGGCGGCTGGGGCCCCCGCGAGGCCGTGACCGCGCTGGCGTTCGGCGCCGCCGGCCTAGGCTCCGCCGAGGGCCTCACCATCTCCGTCGTCTACGGCGTCCTGACGTTCGTCTCCGCCCTGCCGGGCGCCCTGACCCTGCTGGTCGAGCACCGCGAGGCAGTGCCCGAACGCCCCGACGAGACTCGCGAGCGCGTCCCGGCCCTTGCCGGGGGAGGCCAGTGACGGCCGTCCGATGACCCCCGACGCGGTGTAGCGCGCCATCCCGGCGGTCAGCAGGTGCCGCCGGTCGTCGGCCAGGTGGTCGGCGCGCTCGTATCCGGGCCGCACCAGTTCCGGATGCGCGTGCAGCAGGATGGACGTCTCCAGCTCCCCGGCGTGCATGTCGCTCATCCCGGACGTCTCCATTCCCGCCGCCGCCCGTGCCTCCTCCCACTCGTCCATTCCGGGGAACAGCGCCATGTCCCCGCCGGCCTCCTGGACGACGTTGCCCAGCACGTAATTGCCCCCGTGCCCGTTGACCAGCACCAGCTTCGGCACGCCCGCCCTGCGCAGCGACTCCGCCACGTCCCGCACCACCGCGTGCAGGGTCGCCGCCGAGATGCTGACCGTCCCGGGCCATCCCGCGTGCTCGTGCGAGCAGGAGATCGTCACCGGCGGCAGCAGCCGCACCGGATGCGCCTCCGCGATCTCCGCCGCGACCGTGCAGGCGATCACCGTGTCCGTGGCCAGCGGCAGGAACGGCCCGTGCTGCTCGAAGCTCCCCACCGGCAGCACGGCCACCCGGACGTCCCGTTCCTCCGCGCTCGTGTGCATCGGCACCATGCGTCCCACCCTGCCACGCCGCCCTGCCACGCCGCCCTACTCGCGCCGTCCCGTCGCGCCGGATGACCTGATCGCCGCGACTCGCATTGCTTATCGCCTTTGTCGTACATGATCAGCATGTCCATTATCTGGGTTTCTGGCGGCGGCAGAAGATCTTCGCTTGGGAGTAGTCCGACGCGGGCTTCACGATCTCCGCCCAGCACTGTCCCCAATGTTTGCGATCAGCGCGACATCAGGCGAATTCTCTCGGGAATTGTGATCAACGAAACGATGTCGGACACCTCCGGCAAAGAACAAGATCACTAGTTCGGGGAGAAGTATGATGACAAGCGCGCGAACGGGCATGAGGCTCGCGGTGGCCGGCGCGGCGAGCGGCCTGACCCTGCTGGGCGGCGGCGCCGCCCTGGCGGCCACCGCGCCGCACGGCGGGCCCGTCGGCGCCGGCGACATCTGCCGGTACGAGGTCATCGCGCGGAGCGGCCTGAACGTCCACAAGACGCCGCGGGGCAAGCTGATCCCGCCGCCGCTGAAGTTCGGCCTGCACATCGGCGCGGACTGCAAGGCGAGCAACAACGGCTGGGTCGAGCTGCACCAGGGCGTGCCCAAGAACCAGCTGCACGGCTGGGTCTTCAAGCGCTACCTGAAGCCGATCAAGCCCACCGGCGGCGTCTCCACCGGTGCCGGCGGCACCTCCGCCGCGACGAACCCGATGCTGGCCGGCGCCGGCCTCGGCGCCATCGCGCTGGGCGGCGGCCTCGCCGTCGTGGTCCGCCGCCGCCAGGTGAAGGGCCTTTCCTGAACCTGGGCGCCGAGCGGGGCGCAGCGGCCGGCCAGTGCACCAGCGGGTGCCGGCCGGCCGCCGTCCCCCGCGACGGAGACCGCCCGGGCGCGTCGCCCGTTCGTCCCGCCGCGCGGCGGAGTCCATTTCCCGGAACGGGTGATATTCACCGTCCTTGTCGGCGGATGAACGCATTGTCGATAATGGTGACCTTGTCGCCGGATACAGGACGTCGCTTTGTCGTTGAACAATGAGATTTTCGATGTGCCGACACAACGCTATCCCCAACGTTTGCGACAACGACGGCATGTGCCGAATGCGGAGGGGGCAGCTTGATCAACGACGATGTCGGACACCTCCGGCATCAACAAGATCATTAGTTGGGGGAAGAATGAGGACAAGCGCGCGCACAGGCACGCTGCTCGCGATGGCCGGGGCGGCGAGCGGCCTGACGCTGCTCACCGGCGGCACCGCCGCCCAGGCGGCGGCGCCCGCCACGCCGCACAAGGCGGCCGCGGCCAAGATCTGCCGGTACGAGGTGATCGCGCGGAGCGGCCTGAACGTCCGCACGGGTCCTGGCACCCAGTTCCGGAAGGTGCCGCCTCCGCTGGCGTACGGCAAGCACATCGGCGCCGACTGCACGTCGACCCACGGCTGGACCCGGCTGCGCCAGAGCGTGCCGGCCGGCCAGATCGGCAAGTGGGTCTCCAGGACGTACCTGAAGCCGATCGTGACCGGCGGGGTCTGCCGGTACGAGGTCAACGCGCGGAGCGGCCTGAACGTCCGTGAAACGCCGAACGGCCGCCTGGTGCCGCCGCCGCTGCCGTACCGCAAGCACATCGGCGCCGACTGCACCGCGACGAACGGCTGGGTCCGGCTGCGGCAGAGCGTGCCGGCGAACCAGGTCGGCAAGTGGGTCTTCCGGGCCTACCTCAAGCCGATCACGCCCCGGAGCGGCGTGATGGCCGGTGGCGGCGGCACCTCCGCCTCCACCTCGCGCGACCCGCTGCTGGCCGGGGCCGGCCTCGGCGTCATCGCGCTGGGCGGCGGCGTCGCGATCGCGGCACTCCGCCGCCGGGCGAAGGGCCTCTCCTGAGCCTATGAGCAGAGCAAGGCGCAGCGGCCGGCCGATACACCCGTGGTATTGGCTGGCCGCCGTCCTCATCGCGACAGGAACCGCCCTGTGCGTCGTCGGATTCCGGCTCGACGGCCCCGACGCGCCACCGCAACCGCCCTCGTCCGACCTGGTGGGGAAGGGACCCGAGAACGCCGCCCCGAACCCGGAGCAGGCGCTCTCCCCGTCCGTGCCGCGACGGATCAGGGTCCCGTCCATCAAGGTCGACGCGCCGGTCGTCCCGGTCGCCACCCGCCAGGACGGCGAGCTCGGGGTGCCGCCGCTGAGCAGGGTGGACGAGGTCGGCTGGTACGAGGAGGGCCCGACCCCGGGGGAGAACGGCCGCAGCGTCCTCGTCGGCCACGTCGACTCCAAGACCGAGCCGGGCGTCTTCTACAAGCTCGGCGCGCTCCGCCCGGGCCGCCGCATCGAGGTCGTCCGCAAGGACGGCACCGCGCCGGCCTTCCGCATCGACCGCGTCCAGCGCGTCGCCAAGGACAGGTTCCCGACGGACAAGGTCTACGGGCAGGAAGGGGGCCCGGAACTGCGCCTCATCACCTGCGGCGGCGCCTTCGACCGCAAGCGGGGCCACTACGACGACAACATCATCGTCTACGCGTCCCTGATCCCCGGCGCGCAGAACGCCGCCCAGGGCGCCCACCGCAACACCTGAAACCCGCGCCGGCCCCGGCACCGCGCCCCACCAGAACGCGGCCCGGGGCCGCCGCATGGAATCCTGAAGACGGACCACCCCCGGAGAACGGAGCCCCGATGGCAGGCCCCTCGCCGCGCGACCGGGTCATCGACGAGTGCACCGCCAAGCCCGGCTCGGTGGAGGACTACCCGTTCGGCGACCAGGTGGCCGTCTTCAAGGTCTTCGGGCGCATGTTCGCGCTCGTGTCCCTCGGGCCGCCGCCGGGATCCGTCAGCCTCAAGTGCGACCCCGGCCTGGCCCTCGACCTGCGCGCCCGCCACGCCGCGATCACGCCCGGCTACCACCTGAACAAACGCCACTGGAACACCGTCGCCCTGGACGGCTCCGTCCCCGACGACGAGCTCGACGAACTGATCGACCATTCCTACGACCTGGTGGTGGCCCGCCTGACCAAAGCCCAACGCAACGAACTGCGGACCTGACCGTCAGCGTCCGCGGCCCCGCCGGCGCAGGACGCGGCCCACGAAGGGCGTCAGCGCCAGGACCCCGGCGGCCGCCGCGGCGGCGACCGCCCACGGGCGCCGGTGGACCGGCGTGCGCTCGGCCGGCGGCGCGGGGGCGCGGCGGTACTCCTCGTCCAGGATCTCGTGGAAGCGGCGCGCCCGCTTGTTACCGGACGTGCTCAGGCGCACCTGTCGCGCCTCCCGCCAGTACGCGCGTCCGGGACGCCCGCTGAACATCTCCCGCGAGACGGCCCGGAGACGCACCTCGGGGAGTGCCTTGGTCTCGTACGACATCTGCCACTCAGAAACGATCATGTTGACGTACATGAGCTGGCGGCGTGCCGTGCGGTCCTCGCCTTCGGGAACCGGCCCCCACGCCTCGTCCAGAGCCGGATCGTCCATCGCCATCTTGAGCAACTCAGCAATCGCGATCCGCCGAGCCTCCTCCCGCGCGATCTTCGTGTCGTGCGCCTGGAAGAAGAGGGTGGCGACGATGCCGATGAGAGCGAGGACGGACAGGAGCGCGGACGCGGCGCCGTAGGTCTGACCGATGAAGCTCCACCGCTCCCAGCGGGTGGTCGACCCGCCGAAGGCTCGCAGGGCCCATGGCGACGCGCCGATGAGACCGATGACGAGGAGCGTGCCGAGGCTGATGAGGAGTGTGCTCAGCCTGCTCCGGCCCATGCGAACGGAAGGCATCTACGAACGATAGTTCAGACCGCCGGAGCGGGGAGTGGTGCGACCTCTCGCTCGAAGAATTCAAGCAGGGGTTCGCCTTTGTCGTAGAGGTCGGCTATCTCGGAGGCGGCTGTGCGGATGATGTGGGGCGCCCTGATGCACCGAGCTCCGCATGGCGTCCAATCCGGTAGGTATTGGACGTCATAGAGGATTCGCTTGCCGATGACGACGACCTCGGGCAGTTGGCCTCGGGTTTCGAGCGACGAGAGTTCGCCGGCCTGGAGCACGTTCAGCTCGAAGCCCTCCTCGGCGAGCATCCGGAGGGCGTACAGCTCCCAATGCAGGTAGGGGCTCACCGGGTACTCGACCACGCGGACGCGCCGGATGCTCAACCCCTGGCGCTTGTTGTGGCGTGCTTCGGCGCGGACGGCCTCCCGGTCCTTTTCCAGGAGGCGCAGGGAGTGTTGCCAGTCGCCGGCGGCGAAGGCCCGCCAGCTCGGGTCGTTCAACTCACGGAAGGTCTGGGAGCGCTCCAGCTTCCAGACCACGCCGGTCAGGTCTTCGATGTGACGCGCGAAGTCGCGGTGGTAGGCGGCGTGGTCGAGCATGTCCCCAGGAATGGCCGGGATCTTGTCAAGCATCTCGGATGTCCGGTTTCGCGGCGGACAGCAGCCGGCCCGAAATGATCACCAAGCGCTCGTCGGAGCCGATGCTCACCCCGGGTGGAAGCCGGTCCGAGTAGGCGTTCGTGGCGTCGCGGCCGATGACGGCTATATCGCCGTTGTCCAGTTCCCAGATCTCGGGGCAGTCCTGCGTCGTGCGGCTGTCGCCCACCTCGGCGGCCGTTTTGCCCAGCCTGCGCTGGAACCCCGCGCCATGATCGACTTCCCATGGCCTGGACATGATGTCACTCGCTTCCGGTAGCCGGTACTAGTGGAAATATTCTCACCGGCATGCCGACGCGGCAAGTGTCGCCTTAATCGTCCAAGGAGTACCAACCTGGTCGTATTGGGCAGGAATTCTGCGAGTTCACGGTGACCGAAACGCCGCCTTTCAGGTGTTTTGCCTGGTCGGGTCTTGCCTTCTGCGCAGCCGCGCCTGCCCAAGATGCGATGAGGCGCGTGTGCGCGGTCCTCTTCCGATCAGGCGCGGGACGCGTGGTCACGCCGCGGGCATGAGGGCCCAGATGATTTTGCCTATGTTGTTCGCGGAGGGGCGGACGCCGGTGCCCTTGGCGTAGGCGGCGACGATCGCCAGGCCGCGCCCGTTCAGGGCGTCCATGCCGGCCTCGCGGGGAAGCGGAATCCCGGGCGCCGGATCCCAGCACTCCAGCAGCGGCCCACCGTTGAACGTGGTGATGCGGATCCGGATGTGGCGGCCGGGCGCCGCGTTGACGGCATTGGTCGTGATCTCGCTCATGACGAGGATCGAGTCGTCGACCAGCGGCCGCTCATAACCCCAATTGGTGAGGGCGTACCGGACGAGCTCGCGAGCAAGCGCGACCGAAGAGCCCACTGCGAGCAGGGTCATCCGGATTTCATCCGATTTGGGCATTTGAACCGTCGGAACCTGATCAACCATGATTGCCGTCCTGTTTCTCGTGACTTGAGCACAGGATCGGCCTGATGACGTTAGCGTGCGCTGTATCGAGAAAACCCAGATACACCGGGAGCGGCGATGCGCGCCAGGGAGTTGATCGATCCGAAGTCCTCGATGTGGGCCTGGTTGGCCTTTGACCTTTGGTTTCAGCGCACGCAAAGGAAATTCTCGCTCGCGCAGGTGGGCAGGATCGTGCACGCTGCGCGCGGGACTGTATCCAACTGGGAGGCCGGGCGGCTTCGGCCGAAGGAAGACCACATGAAACGTCTGGACGAGGCCTGGAATACGGGAGGCCACTTCGCGCGGCTGCTCTGGTACGCGCAGACTGGGCACGATCCCGACTGGTTCAAGCAGTATGTCCAGTACGAGGAGGCGGCCGACGTGTTCAAGATCTTCAATGGCAAGAACCTTCCCGTGCTCGTCCAGACCGAGGCGTACGCGCAGGCCATTTTGTGGATGGCGGGCCGCAAGCGGGAAGCGGAGGCCGAGAGCAAGGCTCGTATGAAGCGGCAGTCCATCCTGGCCAGGCCGGAACCGCCGTATGTATGGATCATCATCGACCAGGAGGTTCTTGAGTGCCCGGTGGGCGGTAAGGAGGTGATGCGTGGCCAGATGCGCCGCCTTCTCGACATCGGAGACGATCCGAAGTTGACGGTTCGGGTCGTGCCGAGGATCGCCGGGCCCCACCCGGGACACGATGGCCCGTTCCAACTCCTGACGATCGGCGGGCGGGACGTCGCCTACGCCGGGGCCCAGCTCGGCGGGCGCCTGATCGAGGCTGGAGACGAGACCGCCGGCCTAGGGATAAAGTTTGATCAAATCGGGGCGATCGCCCTGTCTCGGGACGCCTCGCTGGATCTGGTCGCGGAGACGATGAGGGCGTACGAATGATCAAGTGGCGGAAGAGCTCCTATACGGGCAGCGGCAACGACGATGCGTGCGTCGAGGTGGCTGACCTGGGCGGGAGCATTGGGGTGCGGGACTCCAAGGACCCCGAGGGGCCTCGCCTCGGGTTCAGCGCCGACGACTTCGGCGGGTTGCTGGCGCGCATCAGGCGCGGGCAGATGGACCTCGACCAGCGCGTTTCCTGACGGCTGACGCCGGTCCAGGTGGGCGACGAGCCGGTTCGTCCGGCCGCTCGCATGCGGGTGAGGGCACGTCACGGCCCGTAGGATCTGTGTCGCCGTCCGCCGACCTGGAGCGCACCGAACATGACCGTGTGGCACGAACAGCAACACGAGCCGATCACCTGGGAGATGTTCCTGGAGATCGACGAGGACATCAGGCGTGACCTGGAGATCGTCGACGGCTATGTCGTACCGCGGGAGCAGCGCGGACGCGAGCATCAGAAGGTGGCCACCCGTCTGTCCCTAGCGCTCGAACAGGCGGCCGTGCAGCAGATCCGGAGCAGCGGACGCGCGGAGTGCTACGAGACGAACACCGAGGTTGACGTCCTGCTGTGGGAGGTGCCTCCGACGGCGCGAAAGCCGGATGCGCTGCTGCATCGCTGCATACCGGACTTCGAGCAACTGGCGGCCGAGCACGTCCTCATCGTTGTAGAGGTGCTCTCGACCTGGTCGGGGCGGCGCGACCGGGTTCACAAGATGGCCGATTACGCCGACGCGGGCATACCGCACTACTGGCTGGTGTCCTTCGACAAGGTGGGGACGCTGTCCATCGAGCGCTATGCCCTGACAGGTGGGCTCGGGCGGTATGCGCACATCGGGACGACCCATCGCGACATGGGACCTGCGGCGGTGACCGCGTCCGATCCATTCCCGATCGAGATCCTTTGGGAGCACCTGGAAGTCGCTCCCTCTTTGTAGCCGGGCGGCTTTAGGATCTGCGGGCTATGCCTGCGTAGCCGTCTACGGGGTCTCCGGTCAGGTCGGGGTGGACGGGGCGCCACTGGGTGATCTCGACCAGGCCCGGGTCCACCAGGTCGAGGCCGCGGAACAGGCGGGTGATCTGCTCGACCGAGCGGGCCGTCATGGGGGTCGTTCCGTCGGCCTGGTTCCACATCTCGATCGCCTGGTCGGTCCGCTCGCCGTGCACGACGTTCGTCGTGGCGTACAGCGCCAGGTACGACCCGGACGGCAGCGCCGCCACCAGGCGGTCGACGATGTCGAACAGCTGGTCGTGGTCGGGGATGAACTCGGTGATGCCCATGAGCATCAGCGCGACCGGCCGGCCGAAGTCCAGCGTCCGGGCGGCCTCCTTCAGGATGGTGTCGGGGTCGCGCAGGTCGGTGTGGAGGTACTCGCAGGCGCCCTCGGGGCTGCTCGTCAGCAGGGCCCGGGCGTGGACCAGCACGAGCGGGTCGTTGTCGACGTAGACGATCCGGGCCTCGGGCGCCGACCGCTGGGCGACCTCGTGGGTGTTGTCGGCCGTGGGCAGGCCGGTG
The DNA here is from genome assembly GCF_039529375.1 of Actinomadura napierensis. Lineage (NCBI taxonomy): Bacteria > Bacillati > Actinomycetota > Actinomycetes > Streptosporangiales > Thermomonosporaceae > Actinomadura > Actinomadura napierensis. Next base: position 11,917 of record NZ_BAAAMR010000070.1, on the reverse strand, counting down.
CCGATGTCGAGGAACTGCCGCACGCCCGCCTCTTCCACCAGGTAGGACACCGCGCGGTTGAGGTACTGGCGGGATTCGCGGGCGAGCCGCGCCACCTCGGGCAGCACGTCCAGGGCCTGGTCGCCCGCCGCCTGGTCGGAGGGGTAGTTGTCCTTCCCGCCGAGCAGGTAGTTCCAGACGCGGGCGGAGTGCGGGACATCCTGGTTGATCTCCGGTTCCGTCATGGGCTCCTCGATCCGGCCGGAACTGTGTCGGGACAGAGCGTAAGGATCGGAGCCGGCCGTCCACAGGGAAAGCGGGGGACCGGATGTGGCCCGGCGGGCTACGGGGTCCAGGTCATGGTTCGTTGGTGGAGGCGCTGGCCGCGGTACCGGAGGCCGGGGACGAGGCGGGCCGGGCCGTGCTCGGTGAAGCCCATGCGCCGGAAGAACGAGAGGGCGCGGGTGTTCTCGCACAGGGTCTGCAGGTGGCAGCCGGGGGAGCCGGTGGACCTGAGCCGGTCGAACCAGGCGGTCATGAGGTTCTCGGCGGCTCCGGTCCCGCGCGCCTCGGGGACGAGGTTGATGTGCAGGTGAGCGGGCCACCGGGGGTCCTCGAAGGCGGCCGCCCTGGGGCGGTGGCGGGCCGCGGCCCACAGCAGGTCCCCGGTGCTGCGCGCGAAGAAGGCCGCGAGGCGGGGGCGCAGCATGAGGTGGTGCCTCCGGATGGCCTCCAGCGTGCGGGCCTCCTCGCTCGGGAGGCGGGACGAGTCGGGGCACCCGGTCAGGCAGCCCACGAGCCGTCCCCCGGACTCGGCGACGAAGAGCGACTCCGGCTCCAGGTCCATGTAGGGGGTGAGGTAGATGGACGCCTCGGACTCCTCGTGGCCCCAGAGGGACCCGGACGGGGAGCCCTCGCGGGCGCGGCCGAACAGGGCGAGCAGTTCCGTGCGGTCACTCTCGGCGAACGGCCGGATCTGCGCCGGCGCGAGGGAACCGGCGCCATCGGGGGGCCAAGCCTTTACGGTCTGTAGGTAAAGCGGGTTCATGTCCACCCCAACGTCCGGGACGGACCGGATGACTCCTGGCGATCAACGATGGGGCTCGCCCCGTCCGGCCGGGGGCCGGGGGCGGATAGCGTTGAGGGCCTATGAGCGCCACTCTCGTTGTCAAAGATCTCGCGGCCGGGCATGGGGACCGTGCGCTGTTCGACGGCCTGGACCTCGTCGTCGCCCCTGGGGACGTCGTCGGGCTCGTCGGCGGCAACGGTGCGGGGAAGTCGACGCTGCTGCGGCTGCTGGCCGGGATCGGGACGCCTGAGCAGGGCGCCGTCCAGCTGAGCCCGGCGTCGGCGGCCGTCGGGTACCTGCCGCAGGAGCCGGAGCGGCGGCCGGGGGAGTCCGTGGCGGGGTTCCTCGCGCGCCGGACGGGCGTGGCGACGGCGCAGGCCGACCTGGACGCGGCGACCGAGGGTCTGGTGGAAGGGCGCGCGGGCGCCGACGACGCCTACGCGGTGGCGCTGGAGCGCTGGCTCGCCCTTGGCGGCGCCGATCTCGAGGACCGGGCCGGTGAGGTCGCGGCCGAGCTGGGCCTCGGGGTCGCGCTCGACCAGCCGATGACCGCGCTGTCCGGCGGGCAGGCGGCGCGGGCGGGCCTGGCGTCGCTGCTGCTCAGCCGGTACGACGTGTTCCTGCTGGACGAGCCCACGAACGACCTCGACCTGGACGGCCTCGATCGGCTGGAGCGGTTCGTCACCGGCCTGCGGGCGGGGACGGTCGTCGTCAGCCACGACCGCGAGTTCCTCGCGAGGACGGCGACCGCCGTCCTCGAACTGGACCTCGTCCAGCGCCAGGTGAACCTGTACGGCGGCGGATACGACGCCTACCTGGCCGAACGGGAGATCGCGCGGCAGCACGCGCGGGCCGAGTACGAGGAGTACGCGGGCAAGCTGTCGGCCCTGCGCGAGCGCGGCCGGATGCAGCGCTCCTGGATGGACAAGGGCGTCCGCAACGCGCGCCGCAAGGCCACCGACAACGACAAGATCGGCCGCAAGTTCCGGTCGGAGGCCAGCGAGAAGCAGGCGGCGAAGGCGCGGCAGACCGAGCGGGCCATCGAGCGGCTGGAGACCGTGGAGGAGCCGCGCAAGGAGTGGGAGCTGCGGATGGAGATCGCCGCGGCGCCCCGGTCCGGCGCGGTGGTGGCGACGCTGCGGGGCGCGGTGGTGCGGCGGGACGCGTTCACGCTGGGGCCGGTGGACCTGGAGATCGGCTGGGCCGACCGGGTCGCGATCACCGGGGCGAACGGCGCGGGCAAGACGACGCTGCTGGGCGCGCTGCTCGGCCGGATCGTCCCGGACGAGGGCGATGCCGCGCTCGGGCCGGGCGTCGTGGTCGGCGAGGTCGACCAGGCGCGCGGCCTGTTCCTCGGGGACGAGCCGCTGCTGGAGGCGTTCGCCGCCGCGTCCGGTCTGGACCCCGAGCCCGCCCGGACCCTGCTGGCGAAGTTCGGCCTGCGCGCCGGCCACGTCCTGCGCCCGGCGGGCACGCTGTCGCCCGGCGAGCGGACCCGCGCCGCCCTCGCCCTGCTCCAGGGCAGGGGCGTCAACCTGCTGGTGCTGGACGAGCCGACCAACCACCTCGATCTCCCGGCGATCGAGCAGCTCGAATCCGCGCTGGACGGCTACACCGGCACGTTGCTGCTGGTCACGCACGACCGCCGGATGCTCCAGGCCGTCCGCACCACCCGCCGCCTCACCGTCGCGGACGGCCGCGTCGCCGACGACCTCGCCCCGGCCGACCGCTGAGGAGGGTCAGAGGGCGTCGATGGCGTCGGGGGACAGGATGTTGGCCAGGACCATGGCGGCGCAGCCGGTGAGGCCGGCCGTCTCGCCGAGGCGGCTCGGCTCGATCCGCAGGCTGCGGGTCGCGAGGACGGTCGAGCGCTGGTAGACGGCCTCGCGCAGGCCGGCGATGAGGGGCTCGTCGGCGCCGACCAGACCGCCGCCGAGGACGACGACGGCGGGGTTCAGCAGGTTGACGGCGGTGGCGACGACCTCGCCGATGCGGCGGCCCGCCTCGCGCAGCAGCGCGACGGTGGCGGGGTCGCCGGAACGGGCGAGGGCGGCCAGGGCGGGCAGGTCGGCCGCGGGGGAGCGGGCGAGCAGGGCGGTGCCGCCCGCGACGGCCTCGACGCAGCCCGTGTTGCCGCAGCGGCACGGCGCCCCGGTGCCGGACGGGACGGGCACGTGGCCGATCTCGCCCGCGGCGCCGAGCGCGCCGCGCTGGATGGCGCCGCCCGCGATCACACCCGCGCCGATCCCGGTGGACACCTTGACGAACAGCAGGTCGCGGACGCCGGGGTGGGCCTGGTGCTCGCCGAGCGCGGCGGTGTTGACCTCGTTGTCGAGGTAGGCGGCGACGCCGAAGCGGTCCCGGACCGGGGGGCCGATCTCGACGCCGTCCCAGCGTCCGGGGACGTGCTCGACGGCGTCGGGGACGCCGAGGCCGACGCCGCGCACCGCGGCCGGGTCGAGGCCGGACCCGGCGAGCAGGTCGGCCCAGTGGTCGAGGAGGCGGGGCAGGGTCTTGCCCGCGGTGGTGTCGGCGGGCGGCGCGTCGACCTGGGCGAGGATGCGGCCGGCGAGGTCGCAGACGGCGAGCTGGCCGCGGGACTGGCCGAGGTTGGCGACCAGCACGGCGCCGCCGGCGGCGTTGAACTCCAGCCGGGCCGGGGGCCTTCCGCCGGTGGACGGCCCGTCCGCGCGCTCGACGACGAGGCCGCGGCCGACCAGGTCGGCGACCCGGGACGCCACGGCGGGGCGGGACAGCCCGGTCACGCGGCCCAGCTCGGCGCGGGTGGCGACGCCGTCCTCGCGGATGAGGCGCAGTACGTCGCCGCTCGTGGACGGGCGGCTGGCGGGACGCGGCATCCGGTCAGTCAAGCACGCGCCCGTTCGGTACGTCCAGTTAGACGAACAGACGGACTTTTGTTAGTTGAAGTTCATAAGTCGCCTTGTATGCGTGACCTATGTCTCGATAGTTTGTCGATCAACTGATCCCCCTGGTCTGGAGCTTGTGATGGCCCTGCAACCCGCCCGCCGACCCGTGTTGCATCCCGTTCTGGAACGCGTCACCCAGCGCGTCGCCGAGCGGAGCGCCGCCCGGCGCACCGCCTACCTCGGCCGCATCGCCGCCGCCCGCACGCAGGGCCCGGCGCGCGGCGGCATGGGCTGCGCGAACCTGGCGCACGGGTTCGCGGCCTGCGGCGTCCAGGACAAGCTGTGGCTGCGCGGGAACGTGACACCGAACATCGCGATCGTTTCCGCCTACAACGACATGCTCTCCGCGCACCAGCCATTGAAGGACTACCCGGACATCCTGAAGGCCGCGATCCGGCAGGCGGGCGGCACCGCGCAGTTCGCCGGCGGCGTCCCGGCGATGTGCGACGGCATCACGCAGGGCCGTGCCGGCATGGAGTTGTCGCTGTTCAGCCGGGACGTGGTGGCGATGGCGACGGCGGTGGCGCTGTCGCACGACATGTTCGACGGCGCGCTGCTGCTCGGGGTGTGCGACAAGATCGTCCCCGGGCTGGTGATCGGCGCGCTGGCGTTCGGGCACCTGCCGGTGATCCTGGTGCCGGCCGGGCCGATGGCGTCCGGGCTGCCGAACGCGCAGAAGGCCAAGGTCCGCAAGCGGTACGCGGCGGGCGAGATCGGGCGGGACGAGCTGCTCGCCGCCGAGGCCGCGTCCTACCATTCGGCGGGCACCTGCACCTTTTACGGGACGGCCAACTCCAACCAGCTGCTGATGGAGGTCATGGGCCTGCACCTGCCGGGCGCCAGCTTCATCCCGCCGGGCACCCCGCTGCGCGACGGGCTGACCGAGGCGGCCGGCCGCCGGGTCCTGAAGCTGACGGACCTCGCCGACGAGTACACCCCGATCGGCGAGCTGCTGGACGAGCGGGCGTTCGCCAACGCGATCGTCGCGCTGCTGGCGACCGGCGGCTCCACCAACCACACGCTGCACCTGGTCGCGATGGCCGCCGCCGCGGGCATCGAACTGACCTGGGACGACTTCGACGAGCTGTCCAAGGTGACGCCGCTGCTCACCCGGCTCTACCCCAACGGGACCGCCGACGTGAACCACTTCCACGCGGCGGGCGGCACCGCGTTCCTGATCGGCGAGCTGATCGACGCCGGGCTACTGCACGAGGACGCCCGGACCGTCGGCGGCGCCACCCTCGCCGCCTACCGCAAGACTCCGCAGATGGAAGGCGGCAAGGTGGTGTGGCATGACGCGCCCACCGAGTCCGGCGACCCGGACGTCCTGCGCCCGGCGGCCGAGCCGTTCGACACCCACGGCGGCCTGCACACCGTGTCCGGCAACCTCGGCCGCGCCGTGATCAAGGTGTCGGCGGTGCGGCCCGAGCACCGCACGGTCGAGGCGCCCGCCCGGGTCTTCGAGTCGCAGGAGGCGCTGCAGGAGGCGTTCGCCGCCGGTGAGCTGGACCGGGACGTCGTCGCGGTCGTCCGGCACCAGGGCCCGCGCGCCAACGGCATGCCGGAGCTGCACCGCCTCACCCCGCCGCTGTCGGTGCTCCAGGACCGCGGGTTCCGGGTCGCGCTGGTCACCGACGGACGCATGTCGGGCGCCTCGGGGGCGGTGCCCGCCGCGATCCACGTGTCACCGGAGGCCGCGGCGGGCGGGCCGCTCGCCCGTGTCCGCGACGGCGACATCGTCCGGCTGGACGCCGACAAGGGGCTGCTCGAGGTGCTCGTCCCGGACGAGGAGTTCGACGCGCGCATCCCGGCCGGCGCGGCGCCGTCCGCGGAGGAGTGGACGGGCACCGGACGCGAGCTGTTCAACACGTTCCGCCGCTCGGTCAGCGCAGCCGAACTGGGCGCCGGGGTGTTCGCGTGAGCGGGGTGTGGCTGGTCGCGGACGTCGGCGGTACCAACGCCCGCTTCGCCCTGGTGGACGGTCCCGACGGCGCCCCCTACCGGGTCGAGTCGCTGCCGACCCGCGAGCACGCGGGGCTGGCGGAGGCCGCGGCCGCCTACCTCGACCGGCACGCCCCGGGCGTCCGCCCGTCGGCGGCGTGCCTGGCCGTGGCGGGTCCCGTCGCGAACGGGACCTACCACCTGACCAACGCCGGCTGGCCGAAGGGCACCCCGCAGGAGGTGGGGGACCGCCTCGGCATCCCGCACCTGGAGATCATCAACGACTTCGAGGCGCTCGCGCTGGCGCTGCCGCGCCTCGGCCCGGACGACGTGGTCCCCGTCGGCCCGGTCGGGCTAAGCGCAGCCGGCCGGGACGAGGCCGCCCCGCTCGCGGTGGTCGGCCCGGGCACCGGGCTCGGTGTCGCCGGGCTCGTCCCGACCCCCGCCGGCTGGGTGCCGCTGCCTGGCGAGGGCGGCCAGGTGGACGTGCCCGCCGCGACCGACCGGGAGCTGGAGGTCGTGCGGCTGCTGCGCGCCGAGTACGGCGCGTCCCGCGCCGAGTCGCTGCTGTCCGGCAGCGGCCTCGCCGCGATCCACCGCTACCTGGCGCTCCTCGACGGCGTGCCGGCCGAGCCCCTCGACCCGGCGCGGATCTGCGCGCACGACGGCGACCCGCGCTGCGCGGAGACCCTCGGGATGTTCTGCGCGCTCCTCGGCTCGCTCGCCGGGAACGTCGCGCTGACGCTCGGCGCGCGCGGCGGCGTCTACCTCGGCGGCGGCATCCTCCCGCGCATCGCCGGCGCCCTCGCGGCCAGCGACTTCCGCGCCCGGTTCGAGGCGAAGCCGCCCGTCGAGGACTACCTGCGGCCCATCCCGACCGCGCTGATCGTCCACCCGCTCCCGGCGCTCGCCGGCGCGGCCGCCCGGCTGGCGCAGAGCCCCGCCGTCCCGGAGATCCTGGAGACCTCATGAACACCGAAGAGCTGTTCGGGCTGGCGCCCGTCGTCCCGGTCGTCGTCCTGGAGGACGCCGGCGCCGCGGTGCCGCTGGCCCGCGCCCTCGTCGAGGGCGGCCTGCCCGCGATCGAGGTGACGCTGCGCACGCCCGCCGCCGTCGAGTCGATCGAGCGGATCGCCGCCGAGGTGCCGGACGCCGTCGTCGGCGCCGGGACGGTCGTCACCGCGCGGGACGCCGAGCGGTCGCTGAAGGCGGGCGCGCGGTTCCTCGTCAGCCCCGGCTGCACGCCCCGGCTGCGCGCCGCGATGGCGGACACGGGCCTGCCGTTCCTGCCGGGCGTCTCCAGCGCGTCCGAGGCGATGGCGCTGCTGGAGGAGGGGATCACCGCGATGAAGTTCTTCCCCGCCGAGCCGGCGGGCGGCGTCCCCTACCTGAAGGCGCTCGGCGGGCCGCTGCCGCAGATCCGGTTCTGCCCGACCGGCGGGATCCGGCTCGGCAACGCCGCCGACTACCTCGCGCTGCCGAACGTCGGCTGCGTCGGTGGCACCTGGCTCACCCCGTCCGACGCCGTCGGCGCCGGCGACTGGGACCGCGTCCGCGCCCTCGCCGCCGAGGCCGCGGGCCTGCGCCGGAGCTGATGTCACATCCGCGGGTCTCCCTCCCGTCTCCTGGGCAGGAGCGAGAACAAGGGAGGCCCGCAATGCAGAGCACGAAGATCCGCGAGATCCTGGACGGCCTGGCCGGGCAGCGCACCGTCCTGCTGACCACCTACCGCAAGGACGGCACGCCGGTCGGGACGCCGGTGAACGTCGTCGTCCGCGGCGACCACGCCTACTTCCGCACCTACGACAAGGCGTACAAGACCAAGCGGCTGGCCCGTAACCCCGAGGTCGAGGTCGCCCCGAGCACCTACAGCGGCAAGGTCACGGGCCCCGCGGTGCACGGCCGTGTGCGGCTGCTCACCGAGGAGGAGGCGAAGCCGATCCGCCGGTTGCTGGCGCGCAAGCACCGCTTCCAGCAGGGCATCGCGGTCCCGCTGGTCCACCGGATGAAGCACTACAGGACGCTGCACTACGAACTGACGCTCGACGCGTGACCGCCGCCCCGGTGCGGGCACGGCCCGGCCCCGAGCCGCGCCCCGCCCGCCGCCGGGACGAGGTCCATCCGCAGCCGCCCGCAGGCGCAGCGGCTCCACACGACGACGCCGTCACTGGTGAGATGCCGGGAAAGGATCCTGCCTCGCTGTGTCATGACGGCAGTCTGCACAGACCGGAACGTTGCCGTCCATTTCACATTTCTTCTGTCATCCGTGCAAAATGATTGCATGGTCGATCTGCGGCGGTTGCACATGCTCCGGCTCGTCCACCAGTACGGGACGGTCACCTCGGCGGCGGACGCGCTGCACCTCACCCCGTCGGCCGTCTCCCACCACCTGCGGGAACTCGCGCGAGAGCTGAAGGTGCCGCTGCTGGAGCCGCAGGGCCGCCGGGTGCGGCTCACCCCGGCCGCGCACCTGCTGATCGAGCACGCCGACGCGATGCTGGCCCGCTGGGAGGAGGCGCTCGGCGACCTGGAGTCGCACCGCGCCGGGGCCGCCGGGCCGCTGCGCATGTGCGGGTTCACCACGGCGGTCGGCGGGCTGGTCGCCCCGGCCGCCGGCGCCCTGCTGCGCGCCGACCCGTCCCTCACGGTCGAGATCCGCGAGTGCGACACCGACGTGGCCCTGGGCCTGCTCGCGGCCGGCGACACCGACGTCGCGGTCATCGAGCCCACCGCGGGCGCGCCGCCGCCCGGCGACCCGCGGTTCGACCGCGAGCCGCTGATGGCGGAGGCGCTCGACCTGATCGTTCCGGCCGGGCACCCGTTCGCGGGCCGCCGCGACGTCCGGCTGGAGGACACCGCGGCCGAGGCGTGGATCAGCGTGCAGCCCGAGGGCTGCGCCCACCACCAGCAGGTCATGGCCTACTGCGCGGCGGCCGGGTTCACGCCCCGGATCACGCACAACGCCACCACCTGGTCGGTGATCTGGGCGCTCGTGGCCAACGGGCTCGGCGTCTCGCTCGTCCCGCGCCTCGCCGACGGCCCGGCCGACCAGCCGGTGGTGCGCGTCCCGCTGTCCGGCGACGCCGTGCCGATGCGGCAGGTGCTGACCTGCGTCCGGCGCGGCAGCCGCGCGAACCCGCTGATCGCCCGCGCCCTCGCCGCGCTCCGCGCCGCCGTCCCGGCCCGCTGCACCCCCGCCCCAGAACGTCCGGTCGCCTGACGTCAGGCGCCGGGGGTCAGGTGGCGGCGGGCGCGGCGGGCGCCGGTCAGCAGCATGGCGGCGCGGACCAGCCAGATCACCAGCGCGACGTGCAGCACCGCGAGCGCCGCCGTGCCCACGCCCACGGTGAACGCCACCGCGAAGAACACGGCGATCATCAGTGGGAACGCCGGGAAGCGCGGGCCGCGCCGGTGCGCCATGTGCCGGTGGTGCCGCCGCAACGGGTGCCCCGGGCCGCCGAACATGAGCGCGGGGCCGAGGTCCCAGGGGACCTCGCCGATGGCCGCCGCGGACCGTTCCGGTTCGGGCAGGCCGGTCGGCGCGGGCAGGTCGCGGACGAGGACGCGCAGGTCGCCGTGCGTCTTGGCGGACAGCACGGCGTCCATGCGCTCGTCGAGTTCACCGCGGTCGAGCCGCCCCGCCGCGAAGTGGTCGTGCAGGGCGACCATCACGGCGTCCCGCTCGGCGTCGCCGATGCGGATGTCGTCCGGGCGAGTCACTGGTCTACTCCTCGTCGTCGGTGGCGGTCGGGCCCGCGTCGGCGTCGGGCGCGTCGTCGGCCAGGATGCGGTACAGGTTCCGGCGGGCCTCCGACAGGACGTCCGTGGCCTGGGCGACCTGCCCGGGCGAGCCGGAGTGGACGATCTGCATCACCGCGGCCCCCGTCTGCGCGGCCTGCTTGAACAGCTCGGGGACGCCCTCGCCGAACTCGGGCGTCATCTCCGCCCACGGCTCGGCGAGCCGCTCGGCGTTCTCCTCGACGTGGGCGCGGCCCTCGTCGGTGAGGTGGAAGGTGCGGCGGCCGCCGCCCTCCTCGCCCGCGATGAGGCCCTCGTCGGCGAGCTGCTGCAGCGCCGGGTAGACCGCGCCGGGGCTCGGCTTCCAGGCGCCGCCGCTGCGCTCGTTGATCTCCTGGATGATCTGGTAGCCGTTGCGGGGCTCCTCGGCCAGCAGGACGAGGATCGCCGCGCGGACGTTGCCCTTGCGGGCCTTCTGCCCCCGCCCCCACGGGCCGCGCCCGCGCGCCCACGGCGCCCGGCCGGGCCCGAATCCGCCGGGTGGTCCCCAGGGGCCGCCGGGGCCGCCGCCGAACATCGGGCCGAAGCCGGGGAACTCGCTGCGGGGCCCGGGGCCGTGGGGGCCGTGATGCCGGGACGCCGCGTGCGCGGCCTTCGCCCCGAGCGCCGCCGCCGCGAACGCCCAGCGCCAGTCGGGTCCGCCGTGCGCGTGTGCCGCTCCCATGTTCTGCACCTTCCTTCTGAGATCTCTCTTTGATCCTTCGCGATACGACAACGATATATCGAAGACGGGTCGGTGCGCCAGATGGTTCCCGGACCGACCGCGACCCGACTGAGGCCCGCACGGCCGGGCCGTACCGACATCCCGGACAAGATCCTTTATTCCGGTCATGGCCGTCTGACCGGCGGAAATGCTGGGTAAACAGCCGTGCGGGGGGACCATGGGGACTCAGGAAGCGGTGACCGCGCAGGACGCCGTCCTCGCCCGGGACGGCTCCGGGACGCGCGGGCGGGCGAGCGGCGAGGTTCTGCTCGGGCTGGCGCTGTTCGGGCTGTACTCCCTGGTGGCGATGCTGCCGGAGCAGGTCAGGGAGCACGCGGCCCGCCGGCACGGCGAACTGGTGTACGGCCTGGAGCGCGCCCTGCACGCCGACGTCGAACCGGCGCTCAACCGCTGGCTGGCCGGACGGCCCGTCTGGCGGCTGCTCGCCGACTACGAGTACGCCACCACCTACGCCGTGGCGACGCTCGCGCTGCTGGTCTGGCTGTACCTGCGGCATCCCGAGCGGTACCGGACGGCGCGCAACGCGTTCGTCATCCTCAACGTCGTCGCGATCGCGTGCTTCGCGCTGTTCCCGGTGGCGCCGCCCCGGCTGCTGGGCGATCCCGGCTTCGTCGACACCGTGCGGCTCGGCCGGACCTGGGGGTCGTGGGGCTCGCCGCTGATCGGGCACGCGGACCGGCTCGCGGCCGTCCCGTCCCTGCACATGGCCTGGACGCTGTGGGCCGGCGTCGAACTGGCGCGGGTGAAGGCGCTGCGGTGGGTCCGCGCCCTGAACGGCGCGCACATCGCGGTGACCGCGTACGTCATCGTCGCCACGGCCAACCACTACGTCCTGGACGCGGTCGCGGCCGTCCCGCTGGTGGCGCTGTCGGTGCTCACCGCCGAACGGCTGGCGGCCCGGCCGCCGGCGGCCGAGCGCGTCCCGGCGCAGGACGCGTTCTTCCTGGCGGTGGAGACCGGCGCCGCGCCGCAGCACACGGGCGGCGTCATCATGCTCGACACCTCGCGCCGCGCGCTCGGCCGCGACGACCTGGTCCGGCTGATCGGCGACCGGCTCGACCGGCTGCCGCGGTTCCGGCAGCGGCTCGCCGACCGGGGCCGGTGGCGCCGGCCGGTCTGGCTCGACCACCCCGCCGTCGACTGGTCCTGGCACGTCACCGAGCGCGACGTCGACGGCATGGACGGCCTGCGCGCGATGATCGCCGAGATCCAGGCCGAGCCGCTGCCCCGCGACCGGCCGCTGTGGCGGATGATCCTGGTCAACGGGGCCGCGCCCGGCCGCACCACGCTGGTGTTCCTGATGCACCACGTCGTCGCGGACGGCGTCGGCGTGGTCGCGCAGGCCATCTCGCTGATGGAGCCCGCCGCGCCCGCCCCGTCCGGTGGCGGGGGGACGGAGCCGCGGCGCCGCCGCGTCCGGGAGGCGCTCGGCGGCCCGCGCGCGCTGGCGCAGCTCGCCGAGGACATCGGGGTCGGCGC